>JAJKIL010000079.1 GCA_021154515.1 Niastella sp.
AACTTAAAACTTTCAACCCAATAAAATCCCCTGGTATAACCGGCTTACAGTTATACATATAAAAACGATCAACTAAATACTTAGCTAACATAACACGCCTGATGCTCCCGGCTTATGCGGGACCAGGCTTTGAGGGGGAAAGCAGCATTCAGGTGCGGCTTACATACTACGCAACTCTTCCTCTATCAGGTCGTGGAAAGTGTTCTCTTTATCCATCACCCAGGTTGGCAGTTGCTGTGGCTGTATTTTCCAAATGTCTTGTTCCTTTTGCATGCGAAACAGGATACGGTTACCTCTGTCATCGCTTACATCCACGGTAAATAATCCTTCATTGGGTCCGCCCAATTTCCTGAAATTAAACTCCTTCAACCGTCCATTCACTTTCACCAACTTGGTGAAGTGGATATTTTTCTTTACTTCAATTCGCATAGTCCAAAGTATATAACAAGTGAAACACAAAGTTATGAGCAATTCTCATGCTACAATTATAAAAAAACACTAATTAATTTATTTTTTATCGGCTACACACCGCAACCCGCCTGCATTTTACGCAGCACTTTATTTTTTAGATCGTCAATAAGCGGTAATAATGTCACCTTGTTTGTTGTATACTTTATTACTCACTTGTAATAAAACGGTTTAGGAAGTCAGTTAGTAAGCTGCATAGTTTGTCAGTTCATCAATAAACTTCTTACTAGTGAACTTTCTGCCCCTTATAGTGTATCGATTACCTCTTTCGGCTTTATGCTTTTGGCTTTCTGCCCTCTGCCCTTTGCCCTCTGCCAGTCACATTACTACTCTCAAACACCACTTATTGAAACAACATGTTTTTTACCTTCTTATCATGCCCATACACATCTTCCCTGAAGTTTAAGCGCCCTTCCTCATCCACCCAGGCGGTATAGTAAATGATAAATACTTCTGCCTTGTCTTTCATCTTTACCACTTTCGGTTCTTTGCCATTCATGGCATCCGATATTTTAGTGGCGTCCCAGTCAGGATCATTGCGTAAAAGATACTCGGCCATCTTCTGGGCATCGGCCAGGCGAATGCAACCATGACTGAACGCGCGTTTCGATTGGTTGAATAAACTCTTGGCCGGCGTATCGTGCAGGTAAATATCAAAGCTGTTGGGAAACAGGAACTTTACCTTGCCCAATGCATTTTTATCTCCAGGCAGCTGCCTGATGTCGGGGACACCATCGCCATCTTTATCGCCCTGGTCCTCCATTTCGTTCTCTTCCAGATAGTGTTTGTTTCTTTCTATCTCGGGTAAGCTCTCATTGGTCACTATCTTTGGCGGAATATTCCAGTAGGGGGCAAAAACGATCTGGTTAATAGTGCCGGTGAACTGCGTGGTGCTGTGCCCATCCTTGCCCACCACCACATTCATATCGAATTCCTTTTTGCCATTTTCAAATAAGTGTAAAATAAATTCCGGAATATTTATGATAATGAGGGTGCCATTGGGTTGGGAAGGCATCCAGCGCATGCGGCCCATATTGATCAGGATCTGTTCTATGCGGTCACGCAGGGGTACGTTCATTTCAGCGATCAGTTCCTTGCCCAGCGTGCCGGTGCCCTTCATGCCGAATCGTTCCTGGATATGCGTTATGGCTTCTGCCAGGGTGTCGTTGAATAGCCTGGAGGTATCATTGCCTGGCAGGTCGCCGGTCATTTGCAGGTACTGTTTTACCACGGGAACGTGCGGCGATGATTTTCCTTTCTTCAATGATCGCGCCTCTTCGGGAATGGCAGGCAGGGTGCCGCGTTTGTTCAGGTCCACATATTTCTGCAACTGCCCCTTTAATAACTTATAGCTGGCATTGATGTCATCGAAATATTTATTGTCTTTATGCTTTTTCGAAAGCAGGGAATCAGCCAGTTGAATGGGATCGGTCTTTTTAGCGGGCACGAACCGTTCCAACTCTTTCCGCTTTACATATCCCTTCTCAAAATTCCGGGAGGCGTATTTAAGCAGGCTGTGGGTAAGCCGCAGTTCGGTTTGACGCATGGTTTTGTCGCTGGCGCTTACAGTAAAGCTATCAGTCACCAGGCGATTCATTTGTTTTTCAAGGGTTTTGTTCACCAGGGAGGTGTCGCCTGAGGTGGTAAGATAATGATCGAACAGGTTCCAGAAGGCCTGGGCTTCCTCGGTAAATCCATCGCTATTGAACCAGGCATACTGGTAATTACGGGAGTTGTAAAAACTAATCATACGGTTTGCCACCGAGTCGGCCACATGATGACGCGCAATAAAATCATCCAGGGAGGCGCTGTCGAGAAACAGGTCGGAGTACGAGTTGGTTTTTGTTATACTATAGTCGCGGCTGGAAATGTTCTTTGGGGCATTGGGCCCGCCTTCACTTTCCTCGTTTTTTTTATCCTCGGCATTGTTTAAACAGCCAGCCAGTGGTAGGGTAACCAGTAAAAAATAGAAGAGGTGTTTCATGGTTCATAGCAAATGAAATCTTATACCATCGGAATTTTGGGCGCTTCTTTTCTAAATAGATAGTTATCAATTGTATGTAGAATCCGTTTGATCCATTATTTAATAAATGGTGTGGAATTGATTCTACACTGTCTGAACTGGGATTAATGGGATGGATGGGATGAATGGGATGTTTTGCTGGGAGTCTGCCTCGTCCCAGCCATCCCAAACATCCCACTTATCCCAGTTCAGACTTATCTTTAGTAAATCAAAACAAACACATCATATGAGAAAATTCCTGGTGCTCACTTGTTGTTTGTGCCGGCTTCTGTCATTGCAGGCGCAGCAAACACAAAAACCTCCCTTACACGCTAAAAACTGGCTGGCCATAACCGGCAAACCACTGGCGGCAACCGCCGGCGCTGCCATCTTTCAAAAAGGCGGCAATGCCGTGGATGCAGCCTGCGCCATGATCGCAGCCACCTGCACCATGTGGGATGTGCTGAGCTGGGGTGGCGAAACCCAGGCCCTCATTTATAACCCGCGTACGGGAAAAGTCATTGGCATCAATGCCCTGGGTGTGGCGCCCACAGGGGCAACGCCAGAATATTTTAAAAGCAAAGGCATGCATTATGTGCCTGAGTATGGTCCGTTGGCGGCGGTAACGCCTGGTACGCCCGGTGGTATTTGCACCATGTTGGCCGAATATGGCACCATGAGCCTGAAAGAGGTATTGACGCCCGCGATGCAAATGGCGGCCGGTTATCCCATTGAAGCGCAAACCGCCAATAGCATGGAGCGCGGAAAAGAACGGATAAAACAATGGCCTTATTCAAAAGCTGTTTTTTTACCGCATGCGGGTCAGGAACGCGAAGCGCCGGAAGCGGGTGAGATCTTCAAACAAAATGATCTGTTGGAGACACTTCAAAAAATGGTAGAGTCTGAACAGCAGGCTTTGAAAAAAGGGAAGAACCGCAAAGAGGCGATCTATGCGGCGTACGCCCGGTTCTACACCGGTGATATCGCCAAAGAATTTGTACGGGGCTGCCAGGAGCAGGGTGGTTTAATTACTGAAGCAGACCTGGCCAAATGGAAAGTTCAGATTGAAGAACCCATGAGTGTTAATTATAAAGGTGTAGAAGTATATAAATTAAAACAGTGGACGCAAGGGCCTGCCATGCTGCAGATGCTGAACATACTGGAGAATTTCGATCTGAAAAGCATGGGTTATAATTCGGCCCGCTATATTCATACCGTAACCCAGGCCATGCAACTGGCTTTTGCCGACCGCGATTTTTATTATGGTGATCCTTATTTCGCACCGGAAGAACCGATGAAAGGATTGTTGTCGAAAGAATACGCAAAGGAGCGGGCCAAATTGATCAACCCGGCTAAAAACCTGTCGCCGGCCCTGCCTGGCGATCCTTATCCGTTTGAAGGAAAAACCAATCCCTTTACTGGTTATTTACAACAATGGCGCAGCAACAAACCGCTGGCTTATACTCCGCCCGATGAAAAATACATGGAGAAACTCTGGCTGGGTACTACTTCGGTAGAAGCGGCTGATTCTGCAGGCTGGGTTGTTTCGGTTACACCCAGCGGCGGCTGGTTGCCTGCCTGCATAGCGGGTCGTACCGGAGTAGGCATGAGCCAGCGCATGCAAAGCTTTGTGTTGGATTCGGTACTGGATCCCTTTAATGTGGTGGAACCAGGTAAACACCCTCGTGTAACGCTTACCCCCACACTGGCCATGAAAGATGGCAAGCCTTATTTGTCTTTTGCCGTACAGGGGGGTGATACCCAGGACCAGAACCTGCTGCAGTTCTTTTTAAATGTTACCGAGTTTGGTATGACCGTTCAGGAAGCAGTGGAAGCGCCGAATGTTAATACCAATCAATTATACCTGTCATTAGGTGGCGAAGACCGTACACCCAAACCGGGTTCATTACTCGTAAACAGCAACACGCCCGACTGGATACGCCGCGAGCTGATAAAGATGGGTTATAAGCTTATGTATGAGGATCGTACAAGCGGGCCAGTGAATGCTATTTACTTCGATAGCAGGCATGGAACCATGTGGGGCGGGTCAAGTAATCATGGAGAAGATTATGGGGTTGGCTGGTAGTGAAATCGTGGAAAATTAACTACATATCATGCTGTTACACATACGATATGAACCTATAAAGCACTGGCATAATTTTGTTGTTAATGGATTTATAAAATGCAGATTTTGGGTTGTTGAATAGGTGTGAGATAAAAAACAAAATGGTTGCCGAATGAAATCAATTCAAAAATAACGCATGGAAGAATAGAGATGTGGTAGCACGCCGGGTGCCTGGATAGGCATCCGGCTTTTTTTGGTTAATGGCCAATAGTTAATGGTGAATACCTCGCCATTAACGCTATAACTAATTCGAAAATCAAAAATTTCGTGAGGTGACCATTGACGATCAAAATCCTTTTTCAATTAATACCTTATTTCGCTGAATCATTAGTCGCTCTATCAGGTCCTGCTCCGTATCGCCGATATTCAGCAGATTGCCAATGCGGGCAAGCAGTTGTTGTTCTTCTCCGCTGATATTACCATCGGCAGCGCACAACTCAATACACCAGGAAAGCAGGGCCAGGTCGTTACCCGATTTAATGATGCTAATCAGGTATTTCAGGTAAATGTCTTCATCGGTAATGCTGTTTTGGTACGACTTGAACTTGCGCATTTCGTCCTTGAAGTTAAGTTTCTTTTGCAGGCCTATGGAAACGAGTTTGTCGGATATGTTGTTCAACTCAGCCTCATCAAATTTCCCATCTTTCATACAACAGTAATAAAACAGGTGACAAATCCCTTCTTCAGGAGCTTTAATTAATCCGGTATACATATGTTATTATTTTAGGAGAATGTTTCAACTATAATGCCAAGAGGGCAGAGGGCAAAGATGGGTTCGCGCTATGCCGGATGAACTCAATACTTTAGAACTCAAAAACTTCAGAACCCAATAAGTTAAGAACCTTTCTCTGCTTGCTGCCCTTCCAATGTTAATAAAGAAATTTACGAATTTTAAAAAAGATTGCCACGAAGAATTTTCCAATTTACTATATTTACTGACCCGCCTACGCCAAGGCTTCGGCGGGCAAAGCCCGCTTCCGTTAAAGTTTCTACGGGCGAAGCCTGCTTCCTTTAAAGCTTTGGCGTTCGAGACAAAGAGCAAATTGTTGCGCGAGGCCTGGTAAACAGGCAACCCTATCCCAGTCATCCCAACCATCCCAAACAATCCCAGTTCAGACAATTTTTAAAAATACCCATGACCCTGACACCCCGGAACCGAGATAGCATCACTGAATTTAAGGCTGGCCACTATATAATAGTGAAAGAATTGTATGAGGAACATTATGCGGCCCTGCTCGATTTTGCCTGTCAGTTAATTATTAATAAAGAAGAAGCGCATCATATTGTTCAGGAAACATTCATCAGGTTGCTCGGGATGCGGGACAGGTTCAATACACTCACCGATATTAAAGCCTTCCTGTATATAACGGTACGGAATAGCTGTTTGGCCTATATCAGGGCCGAAAAGGAAAATGAACCGGGTGGCAACGCTGCCTGGTACGATGAGGCGTTGATAGCGGCTGCCCGTTGTGAGGTGGCTGCCATCCGGGAAGATCTATTACACCAAATGCACGAACTCGTGCCGGAATTGCCGGCCCCCGAGCAAATTGTTTTCCGGTTGTTGTTTTACGATCGCCTGTCCACCCAGGAAGCGGCGGAAGAATCGGGGCTTACCGTGGTGATGATTACGCAACGCCGTATAAGCGCTATCAGGTTATTACGGGAAAAATTAATTACTTCCAATCTATTCTCGATCCCCCTCTTTATTTATTTCGTTGCTGTTTATTGCGGAAGAGAAAGTTATTGAGTTCTTTAGTTTGTTAGTTCCCGGGTTTTAACTGACAAACTAAAAAACTAACAAACTAACGAACTGTGATTCAATAAATATAAAACTATACCTTAATAGATACTATTATAGAAAATAGATTTCTTTCCTAACTTTTTAGATTAAACGTTTGTAAGTTTCAAAACTTTTTCACTACATTAGGTATTCGATCTGCTGTTAAAATAATCCTGTACAACGCGAAGACCCTAACGAAAAAGCCCAAAAGGCTGCCACGGAAGTGTACTATAATAGATCAACCCGTACCTGTTTAAGATCTTCTGTATTGCTTGTCATTATAAAACGGAATGTACAAATCATAACAACTCATTTCCGCGCCCGTCATGTTACAGTATGCTTCATTGCTGCTGCTATATGTTTATGTACCTGGTTGAAAGACTGGTATATAAAACTTAACTATTAATGGCATAAACCTTAAACGAATGGGTGCTGAAACAGACCATATCCTACTGCAAATGCTCAAAACCTCTGACCCACAAGGGTTTAAAGCGTTATTCCAACGGTATTACAAAACGCTGTGCATACAGGCATACCTGTTATTACAGGATCAGGGTGAAGCTGAAGACCTGGTACAGGACGTTTTTGTAAAATTCTGGCAGGAACGAAAATTTGAGATTGTACAACAATCGCTGGGTTCTTACCTTACCACCATGGTGAAACATGCTGCTTTAAATTTGCTGAAGCATAAGAGCAGGGTTAACCGAAAAGAAAAGACTTACCAGGAGCGTATTGACATCATTGAAAATACCCACGTAATGGAGATCCAGGAAACCGCTCAAATGGTACAAAGTGTTATTGCTCAGTTGCCTGAGCAATGCAAACGTATTTTTGAGCTGGTTTGCGTGGAAGGCAAAAAGTACCAGGAGGCAGCTGCTATTGCCGGTGTAACCGTGAATACGGTTAAAACGCAGCTGCGACGGGCATTTGCAAAACTTCGGGAAAGTCTGCGCGACTATTATTATTTTACCGGTTTGTCACCTGTTTTGTATATTTTATTGTCTTAATATATTTAACACCCCCTGATGTTTTATTTAGCATACTTGCCATGAACAATTATATTGATATGAATGATGTCGAGCAACTCATAATAGATAAGCTGACGGGCCAAATTGGTGAGGAGGATGATTTAAGGCTGGAAGAGCTGATCGCACAGCACCAGGATGTTGAACAGTTATGGCAACAGATGCAACAGGTATATGCCATGCGCAAGGCTGTGAGTTTCGATCAATCATTTAATATGGAAAATGCCTGGGAGGCGTTACAACAAAAAATAAATATTTCTCAACCTGTAACTGAACCGGTTACAGATACGGTAGCTATTCCCATACGTAACAACAATACGCATTGGTGGCGGTATGGTATTGCTGCTGCTGTAGCAGGTATTATTATAGTTTCGCTGTTTTTGCTGATCGACAGCAACCGCAGCAAAATGACTATTTCCAAAGGTATACAGATCAAACTGGCAAATGGAAATATTGTTCATACTTCTCCGCAGGATTCTTTAGCCGGATGGATGAGCGAAGTACGCAAGGCCAACATCGCTCCCAGTGCTTTGAATACCGTAATGGTGCCTGCCGGTAAAAGATATACTTTTCAAATGTCTGATGGCAGTAAGGTTTGGATGAATTCGATCTCTACCTTACAATTCCCGTTATTATTTACCGAACCTGTACGCAACCTGGAATTAAAAGGCGAAGCCTATTTTAAAGTAGCGCACCAGGCCCGTCAGCCATTTACCGTACAGGTGAATGGGATCACAGTAACCGCATTGGGTACAGAATTCAATATTAAGTCGTATGATAAAGAATCCACGTACATTTCGCTGGTCACCGGATCGGTATCGGTAGAGAATGCGAGAGGTGAACGGATAATATTATTACCCGGTGAAGGGGTGGTTGCAGCCAACCGCAACAGTCCCTTACGCAAAGAACCATACGATGAAACAGCTGTACTGGGCTGGATGCAGGGCGTTTACTTTTTTACCAATGAAAAGCTGCAACAAATCTCCGTTGTGGCTGAAAGATGGCTCGATATAGATATAGAATTAAAAGATCCCTCCCTGGCCGGTATCCACTTCACCGGCGCCCTTGATCGCAATAAACCCCTGAGCCACTTTTTTGGCATGTTAGCCTCCTCTGGAGATATTAGGTATGAAATCAAGGGAAGTAAGGTTTTTATTTTTCGTAAGTAGCTTTTAAGGCAAACGGCAGAAGGCAGACGGCAGACATGAAAACCCTTCTGTAAAAGACTAATGCCCAATGGCGAAAGCCGAAAGCAAAAGCATTTCTGCCTTCTGCCGTCTGCCTTCTGCCATGAATGCTCCACCTTCCCCGGTTACCCCAAACCGTAAACCGCTGCTAATTATTTCAGCAATTCCCCTCATGTATAGAAGAAATAAAAATTAGTTAACCTGCTGTCACCCGAATTAAAAGAATGCTTGTCTAAATAGTATAACCGTTTTCAAAAACTAATTGTATTATGAGATTACCCTCCGGACGTTGTTCCCGCAATATCCGGGTAATGAAATTGTTTTGGCTATCCATTACCATTGTGGTTATCCTATCAACATTACCCTTATCCCTACTGGCTGTACCAAAACAGGAGTTCAAAGTAACACTACAGGCTAAACGCACTGAGTTAAGCAAGGTGTTCAATGAGATCCGCCGGCAAACCGGGTTTGTCGTTTTCTATAGCAACGACCTTTTTGATGATAAGGAAAAGATAAACGTAAACTTTATAGAAACCGGGTTGGATGATGTAATGCGCAGCCTGTTACGCGGCCGTTCGCTTGGGTATAAGATCGCTGAGAATTTCATCATCATTATCAGGGCGATCGATAAAAAGAAAGATACCAAAGCCGTTGTAACGCCACCACCCGCAATTAGTCCTGCAACAGATACATTACCCGCTTATAAATTAAAAGGAAAAGTAACCGGCAAAGAGGAGGATGCACCACTGGGGAATGTGTCCGTGGAGAACCTCGATGACCACAAAGGCGTGTTCACCAATGGCAGGGGCGAGTTTACGATCAATGCGCAACCGGGTGACAGCATCCGGTTTTCGTACGTGGGAAAATCAACCCGGATAGTAATATATAAAGGACAATCTTTCTTACCGGTTGAACTGGTCAATGAAGAAGAGCACGTGCTGAGTGAAGTGATCGTTACCGGTTTTCAGAATATCGATAAGAACAAGTTTGCCGGCGCCGCCGCGCGCCTGAAGGCCGATGAGATCAAGCTGCAGGGCGTGGCCGATGTTAGCCGCATGCTCGAAGGCCGGGCCGCCGGTGTGAGCATTCAAAACGTTTCAGGCACATTTGGCACCGCACCCAAAATACGGGTGCGCGGAGCTACCTCTATAAATGGCGATAACAAACCATTGTGGGTGGTAGATGGTGTTGTGTTGGAAGACATCGTAAACATCTCCAACGACCAGCTGTCGAGCGGTGACCCAACCACATTGTTAGGATCGGCAGTAGCAGGATTAAATGCCAACGACATTGAGACCTTTGATATTTTAAAAGATGCATCGGCAACGGCGCTGTACGGCGCCCGGGCC
>JAJKIL010000080.1 GCA_021154515.1 Niastella sp.
AATTGTTGTTTGATGGCAAACCGGCCGACACAATACCACTTACTGAACTTCGAAAACAAATGGCATTGGTGCCACAGGATGTAATGTTGTTTGGGGGAACCATTAAAGAAAATATCACTTACGGTAAACCTGGCGCTACCCAGGCCGAAATTGAAGCCGCTGCCCATAAAGCAAACGCGCATGATTTCATCACCAGCTTTCCCGAAGGATATGAAACTGTAGTAGGGGAGCGGGGTATTAAATTGTCGGGTGGACAACGGCAGCGGATTGCCATTGCACGGGCCATTTTGAAAGACCCGGTTATCCTGGTGCTGGATGAAGCAACCAGTTCATTGGACTCCGCATCGGAATCGGTAGTGCAGGAGGCCTTGGAAAATCTTATGAAGAACCGCACTTCCTTTGTGATTGCGCACCGGCTATCGACCATTCGCAATGCCGATAAGATCATTGTGCTCGACGGCGGTCATGTAGTGGAAAGCGGCACCCACCAGCAATTACTGATGCAGGAAGACGGGTTGTATAAGAGCTTGACCAAATTGCAGCTGGAGTTTACTTCCGAATAGCTATTTGCATTATTAAATCCGCATTAATATTTTCCCGCGCTGCCCACCAGTTTATATTTTTTGTCGTCTAATGCCCGTCCCGGTAATAGGATCCAGGAATTCCGGTGTACAAAAAACAATTATAAACTGCGTAATGAAATCTGTATTAGCACTGTTTTTAGCAACGCTTATCGCAATATCCGTATGTGCCCAAACCGACAATTCGCCCAGGAACAAACCGGCCGCAGCAGGCGGCGGCAAATTGTTCGGCCGTATTGTAGATGTGAAAAATAACAAAGGCATTGACGCCGCTTCTGTTCAACTTTTTCAAAAGAACAGCGACATCCTGGCAGGGGGTATGCTCACCAAACCCAATGGGGACTTCGACATCAGCAACCTCCGCACCACCGATACATTCAAACTGGTGGCCACTGCTATAGGATATGCTAAACAGGAATTGATCATCACTTTCGATAAATTGGCCAAAGGCAATGCAACCGCCGAAAAAGACCTTGGCAATATCAAATTAACCGCCGAATCGCAATACCTGGGATCCGTAACAGTAGTTGCCCAGAAACCTGCGCTGCAAATGGGCATCGACCGCAAAACGTTCGATGTTGAAAAGAACCTGTCATCAGCAGGGGGTACCGGTATCGACGTCATGCGCAATATTCCATCCGTTACGGTAGATGTGGACGGGAATGTGTTACTGCGCAACAACACGCCCCAGATATATGTAGATGGCCGCCCTACTATACTTACTCTAGACCAGATACCTGCCGACAATATCGAGCGGGTTGAACTCGTCACTAATCCCTCGGCCAAATTTGATGCAGCCAGCACCGGCGGGATCATTAACGTGGTGCTCAAGAAAAATAAAAAACTGGGTCTGAATGGAATTGTTTCGGCGGGCGGCGGTTCGCCGGATATTTACACTGGTAATTTGGGGCTTAATTTACGCGAGGGGAAATTCAATTTTTTTCTGAACGGAAACTTCAATCATTCAGGCGGCCGGCCAAAATCAGCAACCTATCGCCAGGATAAAAACAATGGTGTTATTGAAGATTATTTCAACCAGTTTGCCCTTACCAATCGTAAACGGCAGTTTTACAATGTTCGGTTTGGCATGGATTATTTCATGGATAACCGCAACACATTCACCTTAACACAAAGCTTTGGCGGGGGCAGGTTTACCAATCTGGAAGATCAAAACCAGGAATACCTCGATGTAAACCAGCAACCGACTCATTTTGGGTTTCGCACTTCAGATGGCAAATCAACCAATGAACGCAGCAGCACCCAGCTCATCTTCAAACATAATTTTGTTGAAGCCGGTAAATCATTCAGCGCCGATGTGAGCTTTAACCATGGCAATAACGTAGACAATACCAATATTCTGAATACGTATGCTGATCCAAACGGTTCACAATATTCGCCCGACAGCCGCATCCACAACAATGGAACAGGCCTCAATAACCAGGTTACCATGCAGGTTGATTATGTTGATCCGCATGGGGAAGACAGCAAATTGGAAACAGGCATCCGGACATTTATAAATGACAACACCAGTGTTTTTAACTCCTTTTCGGTAAATAACGGCAGTGAGACCAAGTTACCGCTCAGCAATAATTATAAGTATCGCCAAATGGTGAACGCGTTTTATATAACGTATACCGGCAAAGTGCTGGGCATCGGTTACCAAGCCGGTTTGCGGGCCGAACATTCAAAGTTCGATGGCGAACTGGTTGACAGTGCAAAGAAATTTGGTTACCAATATCCCAACAAGATCAGTAATTTGTTCGACGCCCTGTTCCCCAGCTTATTCCTGAGCAAAAAGGTAGGGGACGACGAGGAGTTACAATTGAATTACAGCCGCCGTATCAGCCGGCCCGACTTCTGGCAAATGAACCCGTTTGTTGATATCAGCGATCCGTTGAACATTCGCCAGGGTAATCCGGCGCTGCGTCCCGAATTCACCAATTCATTTGAATTCAATTACAATAAAACCTATCATTCGGGAAATTTCCTGGGTGTTATTTACTTCCGCAACACTACGGGCGACATCACCCGCTACAGCGATACCATCACCGCCGCCCAATACCAGCAATTGAACAATGCGAGCGTTGGCCCAAGCGCTATTTTAAATACATTCATCAATGCCCAATACCAGAACCGCTGGGGTTCAGAACTGACCCTGCAACAAAAAGCAGGGCAACAACTTGATATTACGCCAACCGTAGACCTGCAATACAAAAAGGTAAAATCGAATGTGAACAATGTTAACCTGAGCAATGAAGGGTTTAACTGGGAAGCCAAACTGATCATCAATTACCGGGTGGTGTCAAAAGCAGCGCTCTGGAATAAATGGAGTTTTCAGGTAACCGGTGGTTATGAATCACCAGAAGTGATTCCCCAGGGTAAACGCAAGGAAATGTATGGCATTGACCTTGGGTTGCGCAAAGAATTCCTGAAAAATAAAGCCACCTTCACCTTCAATATAAATGATGTATTCAACTCAAGAAAACGGGGAAGCATCAGCGATACCGAGAATTTTTACCAGGATAGCTACCGCCGCTGGGATGTTCGCAGCTTCCGCGCCACGTTGACTTATAAATTTGGCAAGGCCGACTTCCAGTTATTTAAGAAGAATGGCAATCATGAAGAAAACGAGGAAAGAGATTAGTTTATTTCTATTTCACAAAATCCACGTACATATAACGAAAGTTAATCACCATCTCTTTGAACTGGTTCATAATGTCCTGGCCAAAATTGCCGTAATATAATTTGTCTTTTGGGCTAGGGCTGCTTGTTTTCACGGCCACATCTTTCAACAGGGCAGTTTGTCCGGCAACAGTGATGGGAATTTGTGACAGGCGATAAGCTTTTGATTTGGCAATACCACCAGCGCCGCCGATCTGCATTTCAAATGAATAACCGGCCGTATCGACCAGTGTTTTATAATCGTGGTAAAATGGTTCATTTAAAAAAGTGAACTGGGCGCCGGTATCGAATGTAAAAGCCAGAGTATCGGTATTGTAACCAACCGAGATCACCGGCAACAATTCATCAACGCCAAAATTGCGGATGTTACGGTCAACGGCTACCTGCGGCACGGTAAGGTTATTTTTATCGATGTGTATTTCCTGTAATTGTTCAATAATGGGGAAGCCCAGAATGCCTTTGATCTTATACTGGCCGCGTGCAAAGGAAAGCGAACTGTCGGGAAAGATCATGAATACTGCATGCTGCACTACAACATTGCCCAACCGTAATTCATCGGCAATGCCCAGGCTGGCATTAACCTGCAAACCGGTAATGGCCCTTACTTTAAACCGCACATTCAATTTACGCAGGTTGGCTTTACGGGCATAGGATTCCGTTATTACGGAAATATTGGCGCCGGTATCGAATACAAAATAATAAGAACTGTCGACAAAACTTACCGGAACGGTGATTAAACCAGCCAGATCGCGCCGGTAGCCGATCTGATTATCACTAGAGATAACCGTGATTTGTGCCGGCACATCCTGTAATCCTTTCCAGATAAGATCAGAATTGCGAACATCTTCCCGTTCTTCGGGCGACAGCGCACTCCGGTATTTGTGCAATAAAAGCTGGGTGGCAAGATGGGCGTCGCGGTACTGGAACAGCTTTACATGATTATCGATCTTCTTCATCAGCAAATAGCCGATCTGGATGCTCGTAAGCTGATCTTTGTGAACTGCCAGCAACTGGGCTATTTCATTGTTGGAAGTGGTTAGATCGTGAAAAAAGTTATGTAAAAAAGCCTGGTAATACAATCTTTTATAAGCTGGCAGGTCCCTGTATGCATCACTTTGCAATTGGCGTTGCAGTTCAAAAAAATGCCGGTGCACCAACAGGCTGTCCAGCGGGTTGCGATCGGCAGCCTGCAATACAAATCCCGTAAAAAAGCAAATAAAGAATAATAATATCCGCATGGTCTCAAAATTAAGCTACCTTATCTTTGTTCCGTTATGAAAAAAAATGAATTAATCAATGAATTGATACAAACACGCAGGAGTGTGTTTACACAACAATTTGAAGCGGGAAAAGTTATTCCGGATGAGATCATTTGGCAAGCCCTTGAAAACGCCAACTGGGCGCCCAACCACAAGTTTACCGAACCCTGGCGTTTTACCGTTTTTACCGGTAATGGTTTACAAAAACTGGCCGAACAACAGGCTGAGATCTATAAAAAATATGCCGGCCCAAAATTCAAACAAAATAAATACGAGCAAATGCAGGTAACGCCCCAACAATGCTCGCACGTGATTGCCATAGGCTGCAAACGCCATACAGACCAGCTGCCCGAAATGGAAGAAATTGCGGCGGTAGCCTGCGCCGTACAGAATATTTATCTTACTATTTCTGCGTACGGGAATATTGGCGGTTACTGGAGCACCGGCGGCATTACTTTTATTGAAGAAGCAAAATCATTATTTGGTTTGGGGCACGATGATGTGCTGATGGGTTTCTTTTACCTGGGTTATGTAAAAGTTCCATCTGTTGCGGGTAAACGAAAACCGGTGCAGGAAAAAGTTACGTGGATAAATTAGGACTGGGATAATGGGATTGATGGGATTATGCGATAACGGATAATGTGCAAATTGGGAAGAAAATTTATTGGCAGGAGTGTGCTGAATCTGGTTTTAGGCAGGGTTTTGGCTCAAATTTTTGGGTGAAAGGCGCTTAATTGAAATCCTTGAAGTTTTTGCTGCTGCGATAACCCAGCCAGATAAAAATGACAGGAATAAAAAGGATTAAAATCAGGGAGATTAAACCAAGCATACAAATCATTTTTTAATAGGATGCAGACCGGTTATTAAACGCATAAAGTATGTAGTTTATTATAAGTAGTTTCCCTAATAGGGTATAAAATTGAACCGGGCCCGGTTAACTTGATCTGGATCATGCATTTCAGTTCAGTTCAAAGTTTCAGGTTGGCCCCGCGGCGTCCGACCGAATACCTGAAAGAATTTATTCCTGCAGGAATTCTTCCGGCGATCTTTACAATCGAAATTGGCAAGTTTGGGAGCTGCAATTCCTGCAGCCGTTTTACCGATTACCCGCAACAATCCAGGAGTTTCTTCAAGCATTCAAAGCAGCAAGGCGGCCGTCTAAAAGCTGGTAACAAGTATCCATAATTAACATTATGTTAAATAGACACAGTAACAAAATCCACTTCAATTAGACACTATCAAAGATGTGTATCCTACACTCTTACCCAGATGTATTAAGAGTTTCAGTTTAAAGGAAGCTAAATTTTCCAGTCATTTGGGCAATTCCCCGGGCTTGTTATGCTGCAGCAGCCTTTACCACTATATATATTTATAGCAACAAGCTATCCGTACTTCGCTTGAAAGATTAATCCAATCCGTCCCAAAATGAAATTATGCTATGCTATATTATTTCTGATCGTACTGCATGCTGAAGGTTTGTGTCAGTTAAATACCGGCGGCTTTCATGCGGGATTTGGTGTAGATGCAGATACAAAAGCCGGATATCTTAAATATGGTCCAGCTACGGGAACTATATCCAGCGACGACTGGTTTTCCTCTCCCACTGCTTCAGGCACCAATGTAATCGATACGTCTAACGCCGCTTATTATAGATCGCGGCTACAGGCGGGCAATAATATTTCCTTTGCAAAACGCATGTCGGTTCCACTGTATACCAATGTAAGCGGTAAGATCTGGCTGGATGCGATTTACACCCGGGATTATATTGCAGCTTCAACAGACTCCTCTACTTTTTCAGGCGGCGGAAAAAACGGCGATGACCCTGCCAGCTGGCATGGCAC
>JAJKIL010000081.1 GCA_021154515.1 Niastella sp.
TCACCATTCACCATTGGCCATTGACCTTAATCAGTTTGACGGAGCAATAAACTCATTGATAGCTTCTATATAATAGCAGCCACGTTGGTTATTCTGGCGCATTTTAGAAGCCATGCCATTTATTACCCGTTGTATTTTCTCGTCGGCATTTATAGTTTGGCACGCAGCTAATTCGGGTGAAAGTCGGATGTAAGATGGAAAGTTCTGGATCTCTTTAAGTTTGGTTTTAACGGCTTTGAATACCGGCACATGCTTGCGCATTTCGAACCATTCCAGGAACTCGTCGATGTGTTCCTGAATGATGCTCATGGCCTTTGGTACCTCGGCTTCCCGCATTTGCAGGGTTTCGTCTTTCAGTTTCGACAACTCATCAACATTCACCAGGTGAACGTTGGGCAATTCCTGGGCGCCTTCTTCAACATTAAAAGGAACCGACAGGTCGATGATGAGTTTTTCGCCTTTGCCTTCCAGGTGCGATTTCTTTATGGTGGGTTCTACCGAATTGGTAGCAACCAGAATGATGTCGGAAGTTTCTATTTTTTCAGCCAGCGCTGAGATCGGTGCATGATGCAGGCTTAGCTCTTCTGCCAGTTGAACGGCTTTATCGGGGGAACGGTTAATAAGTGTAATGTGGTCAGCATCCAGGTAGTCAACAAGATTCTTACAGGTATTGCGACCAATTTTGCCAACACCCAGCAGCAGGATCCTTTTGTTGGTGATGTCGGTTGTTTTTTCCCGGATGTACTGAACCGCAGCAAAGGAAACCGAAACGGTGCCGCCGCTGAGGTTGGTTTGATTTTTAATGGCCTTTGAAGATTGCAGCACACAGTTTACCAGACGTTCCATAAAGGTTTCGGTAAAGCCATGTTCCTTGCTGAATTTCACTGCCTGTTTTATCTGTCCTACAATTTCGTAATCACCCAATATCTGGGAATCGATACCGGCGGCAACAGAGAAAAGGTGCTCTATGGCAGCCAGTCCGTTTTTTACGTATGCTAATCGGGTAAAAGTTGAAGCGGTTCCTTCGGTTTGGGTGCACAGCAGGTTAATCAGTTGATCGGCACTTTCTGCAAAACCATAAATTTCGGTACGGTTACAAGTGCTTAAAATAAATAACTCATGCAAACCAAATTCGGGGGCTTTGGAAAGTAGGGTAGCGTATTGATCATTACTCACTGCAAACTGACCTCTTATCGCAGCATCGGATTTTTTGTAATTGATCCCGGCTATAAAAAACTTTGTTATATTCTTGGTACTGTTTCCGTGCATGAATACTGAATTCTGAAAAGTGACAGTGCAAAAATACTTTCGGACTCGTCAACGTCCAATTATGTCTGTCATTTCACTGTCATTTTACTGTCTGATTATCATCATGTACGCATATGACGAAATTCATTAATGATTTCGCTGAATGAATGGAGGGCTTTTTCGAACGGTTGTTTGGGTGAAACCATGTCTATGTCAAAGAACTGAATTTCCCAGTCGGGACGGGGCTTTTGGAGTAAGGTTGACCGGTAAAACCCGACCCTAGGCCTCGATGAAATTGACTGAAAAAGCAAAGCTAGGGCAGAATGCCCCTCGCTTTTCCGGAAATGTGACGGTCTTCGGGACTTGTTGTGACGACTACCTCGTATGGATGGGACGTTTGGTATTTTTTCCTCGGAAATGCCCGTTTTTTAGGGACGCTTCAGGGAAAGTGGTGTGATGAAGTGTAAGATTCCTGTGACGATTGACAAATAAATACTATTTCACCTCGGATTCACCTCGGAACCACCTCGGATTTACCTCTTTGGGTCCTCGGAACCACCTCTGTTCAACCTTTCTTCAACCTCGGGGGCCGAGGAAGCAAAGACAACCCAATGAAGCTGAATTGAGGCACCATTGAGGAACCATTGGGAAGATTACTATGTCATCGGGTAGTAAAAACTGCCGATGGCGGGGCTGGCTGGCCATACCGCCGGGAATAAATTTGATTTTTAAGTTGTTAACCTGATTACTTTTGCACTCAATTATTATGGCAACAACAAAAAGAGGCATCGTTTTAATGAACCTGGGGTCACCTGACTCAACACAGGTGAAAGATGTGCGTCGTTATTTGAATGAATTTTTGATGGATGAACGGGTGATCGATATGCCCTACCTGCAACGGTTATTGCTGGTGAAAGGTATCATTGTTCCGTTCCGGGCGCCAAAATCGGCTCATGCTTATTCATCTATCTGGACTAAAGAGGGCTCACCCCTGATGGTAATAAGCAGGCAATTGCAGGAGGCCTTGCAAAAGCAGGTTACCGAACCGGTAGCCCTGGCTATGCGTTATGGCGCTCCTACACCATGGACTGCTTACGATGAGCTGTTGGAAAAAACACCTGACCTGGAAGAAGTAGTGCTGGTCCCTTTGTATCCGCATTATGCCATGAGCAGTTATGAAACGGCCGTGGAATACGCAAAAGAAGCACATAAAAAAGGGAAGTATTCTTTCAAGCTGACCATCATCCCGCCATTTTACGATAATGCTTTGTACCTGGAGGCTTTGGCAGATAGCATTCGGCCTTACCTTCAGCAGCCTTACGATCAGATTATATTTAGTTATCACGGCATTCCCGAACGGCATGTTCAAAAAACGGATCCTTCCGGAAACCATTGTTTGAAAGCGGCTGATTGCTGTAATGTGAGCAATGAGGCGCATAAGTTTTGTTACCGGCATCAAGTCCTGGTCACTACCAAAAAAATGGCGGAGATGCTTGATATCCCCACTCAGAAATACAGCTATGCGTTTCAATCGCGGTTAGGCAGAGACGAATGGTTGAAACCCTATACTGCAAAACGCCTGACTGAATTGCCGGGTGAAGGCATAAAAAAATTAATAATAGTTTGTCCGGCTTTTGTAAGCGATTGTCTGGAAACAGTAGAAGAGATCGCCTTACAGGGCAGGGAATCATTTATGCAGTCCGGTGGTGAATCGTTTACCCTGATCCCCTGTTTGAATGTGCATCCGATGTGGGTGAAGGCGTTAGCGAGTTGGGTTAGGGAGAGTTGAGTTGTTGAAGAGTTGACGAGTTGACGAGTTAACTAGTTGACAAGTTTTCACGTTTCACGTTTGCCGTTTGACGACATTCATCTGATAATTACAATAATACACCTTACACTATGAACCCCGAATATATCAAAGCATTACACATAATTTTTATTGTAACCTGGTTCAGTGGCCTGTTTTATATTGTTCGGCTTTTTGTGTATAACACAGAAGCCGGCGAAAAAGACGAGCCGGAAAAAAGTATTCTGCGCAAGCATTTCACCATCATGATCAAACGCCTTTGGTTTGGCATTACCTGGCCATCGGCTGTTCTCACGCTTATATTTGGTCCGCTCATGTGGTGGCAACTGGGCGTATTGCCCGGATGGTTATTGATAAAACTCTTTTTTGTATTAGGGTTATACGCGTATCATTTTACGCTGCATGCTATTTACAAACAGCAAATGAATGGTGTATTTAAATACAGTTCACAAAAATTGCGGATCTGGAATGAAGTAGCCACCATCTTTCTGGTTGCTATTGTGATGTTGGCAACAGTAAAGCAAAACATGAGTGTGGTGTGGGGATTGGTAGGGCTGATTTGTTTTGTAGTGGTGTTAATGAGTGCGATAAAGATCTACAAGAATATCAGGATGAAGAAGAAATGATACTGCAATAAAAAAACCTCCTAATGGAGGTTTTGAAAGGGTTACAAATGTCTTTACTTCCCGAAAACGGGTTGCGTTCGTAGGCACTGCACAATTGCCTGGATGGTTTTCCACAGGCATAACCAGAGATTAAAAACGGGAAGGTAACGGATTACAAAAAGGTGTAAAAAGAAAAAACCTTTCCTTTGTTTTAGAATTTTAAAGGAAAGGGGAGCAGGACTACTCCCCTTTTTAACCCCTAAACCCTAAACCGTAGAAAAGGTTTTTCATATAATGAGGTAAACAGTAATCGTTGTTAAGAGCGTTTGTGTTAAGGACTTAATACTTAGAAAATATCGTACCAAAAATCACTCAATCACACATTTCACGCCTCTATAATTTTCAACATTTTTCATTCTTGTAAAGAGCACCTAAATAGTTCCATAAATTATGCCAAACGTCAATTTTGTGGATAAACCCAGCATAAAATCGACCGCTTCGTTAAAAATCTTTCAAACAACTTCCGTAATACCCAAATAAGCTTCAGTTTACCGGCACGGTATAATTATAACCTCAAAACCGCTGGTTTCCTTAAGAATTAAGAATAAAAAAATTAGTGGTAGAACATACATTTTGCCACCAGTATAAATTATGTTGAAACAACGAGATTGTAGAAGTATGAATACCAGGAAAAGGCAGACGGCAGAGGGCAGAAAGCACTTGTGAATAATGTTGATTGTCTGTTAGTGAGTGAGTGTTGTTTGGGGTGAGAAACGGTAAACTTTTAACTAACGAACCAAACAACTCACAAACTCAAAAACTTAAGATCTGAGCACCGCCTTAACGGTATTAGCCACAAGCCCTATCCGCCAACTTTTCAGTAACTTTGCACACTTTTTAGGGCTGTGGAATGTACTATATTTTTCTTCGGCCAGTAACAACAGTGTTTAAACAGATTTACCGGAAATATATGGCAGTTAACTACAGAGAATTTCAGAAATTGAATTTGCCTGTTATAGAACAGGAAATGTTAGCTAAATGGACTGAAAACCAGGCATTTGAGAAAAGTGTGTCGCTGCGTAATGATGCCCCTTCATTTGTGTTTTATGAGGGTCCGCCCAGCGCCAACGGAATGCCCGGAATTCACCACGTTATCAGCCGCACTTTAAAAGACCTGGTTTGTCGTTATAAAACCATGCGTGGCTTTCAGGTTAGCCGTAAAGCCGGCTGGGATACCCATGGTCTGCCAATTGAGCTGGGGGTTGAAAAAGAATTGGGAATCACGAAAGAAGACATCGGTAAAAAGATCACTGTTGAAGAATACAACCGCAAATGTCGCGAGGCCGTAATGCGGTATAAAGATAAATGGGACGACATCACCAGGAAAATGGGGTATTGGGTTGATCTGAACGAACCTTATATCACCTTCGAAAACAATTACATAGAAACCCTTTGGTACCTGTTGAGCAAGCTGTATGAAAAGAATTTGTTATTCGAAAGCGTGAGCATTCAGCCCTACTCACCCGCGGCCGGTACTGGTCTAAGCTCGCACGAGCTGAACCAGCCGGGTTGCTATAAATTGGTAAAAGATACCAGTTGTGTGGCCATGTTCAGGGCCATCAAAGATGAAAGATCAGCTTTCCTGTTTAATGCCATCAAAGACCAGAACAAGGAGCTTTTCTTCATGGCCTGGACGACGACTCCCTGGACCCTTCCATCGAACCTGGGATTAACAGTAGGCGAGCGCATCACCTATGTGTTGGTGCAAACCTTCAACCCTTACACCCATTTACCGGTTAACGTGGTGCTGGCCAAAGACCTGCTGGGTAAATACTTTAAACCCGAAGCTGAAAACACCGGCTTTGAAGAGTATAAAGAAGGCGATAAAGTGCTGCCGTGGAGAATTCTTACTGAATTCAAGGGCGCCCAAATAGAAGGTTGCCGGTATGAGCAATTGCTGCCTTACGAAGCCAATACGCCTGAAAAAAGCGGTGGCGATCCCTTCCGCGTTTTGATCGGCGATTTTGTTACCACTGAAGATGGTACCGGTATCGTGCATACGGCCCCGGCCTTTGGTGCAGATGACTATAAAGTAGGTAAAAAATATGGCATCGGTATACTCACTCTGGTTGACCGCACCGGCAAGTTCGTTGAAGGTTTGGGCGAGTTCAGCAACCGGTATGTAAAGAACTATAAAGACGAGAAGGATTATGTGGATGTGAACGTTGACATCAGCGTAAAACTGAAAAAAGAGAACCGCGCCTTCAAGGTTGAAAAATATGAGCATAATTATCCCCACTGCTGGCGCACCGATAA
>JAJKIL010000082.1 GCA_021154515.1 Niastella sp.
GACAAACAGGTTATCGAGTTTTCCGTGTGGCGATGCTTCCAGCCGGCAAAACCCTTCGTACATGCGATGGTCTTCCGGTTTCAGCATCCAGCGGATAAGGTGGTGTTGAGGCTGGACGTTCTTTTTCCAAACCTGAACCATCTCATCGATGCGAACAGTAATTGGGTTATGTTCATTCATAGTTAAGGTCGCTTATTTTTCAGACTCATAATACGTGAAACGGCAAACGTGAAACGTGAAAGGACTCGCGCAATTCGTCAACTTATTAACTCGTCAACTGATCAACAATTCAACTTCACCTGCCCACCCACAATAGTCGTCATCATTTTTCCATTTGCTTCTACTGAACCTTCTGAATCCAACGACACTTTGGTTTTGCCAAAAGCGGACACTTCCAAAGCGCCAATATCTACTTTGTTATCGGAACCTATATTCACGGCGCTTTTTGCCAACACATTATTTTCATTCTTACCATAAATGGTGGAGGTTTCGGTGAATTGTCCGTCGAGCACTTTGGAGTTCATGATGATCTCGTCTTCGGCTTCCAGGGTGATCTTTTTGGTCTTCAGTGTGATCTCGTTGGTGGCATCTATCAAAACCGTTTTATTGGATTTGACAGTTATGTTGCCCGCGCCATCGATGAGCATGCTGTTGCCGTCTTTATCTTCCACAAACACACTGCCGTCTTTGTCGTTCATAATAACTTTATTGCCACTGCGGGTTTGCAGGGCTTTTACATCATTGCCGCCATTGCTGTAGCTGTTGCTGGCCTTGCCATGATATACCGTGCCGATGATATAAGGCTTTATAGGGCTATCGCCTTCAAACCCTACAATTACTTCTTCCCCTACTTCGGGAATAAAGAACATGCCTTTGCCGCCGCCGCCGTGCGGACTGGTAACGCGGATCCAGGGCGTTTTTTCTGTGCCATTCATCCAGTGAAATTTAACCCGTACGCGGCCCAGTCCTTTTGGATCGTGGTTATCGGTCACCATGGCGCTTTGCGTTTCTGAATGCGGCATGGCGCCTGTTTTCACCGGTGGCAATTTTATAGTGGAAGGAACTGCTGTAAAGTCGTTGTTGTAATTTCCCTGTCCGTCGAAATAATGGCTGATGGAAAGAACCGTGTATTCGCCATAACTTTCGCCCGCCAGGTTATAGAGATTTTGCCCCTGAATATTTATGTTGCCGCCTATTTTAACACCCGGATGCGCACTGCTGCCTGAAAAGCGAACCGTATTGCTGCTTTGCATGGCCATGCGAATGTTGATGGTATCGTCCAGCTGTTTTTTATTGCTTACAAACTGGTTGTTCCACATCTTGGGCTGGGTAGCGTATACGTTGTTGCTTGCCTGCAATACATGGCGGCCCAGATCGTTCAGGCCGGCTTTGCTTTCAATGCTTTGCGGGGTGCTGGTGTACACATCATGGTTCAGGTAATCGTACGCCATCATCTGGCTATTGGCTGGTTGTACCTGTAACGCCATGCTGAACCGGCTGATATTGCTGCCAAATGTCAAAGCGGTTGCTTCTGACGCTTTTGGCGCGCCTATCTGCAACTGGTTGCCATCGTAGTACAACCATTCGCCATAACTTGAGCAAAGAAAGTTGAGGAACTGCCAGGCGGTTTGTTTGTATTGAACCGTATAGGCCAGCGTTTCTGGATATGTGGGTGACACCTGCGCCTGCAACAGGTCTTGCGGGAAATGCTTCAGCACATCCTGTGCAATGTTCTTGATCGCTTTTTTCTCCCAGCTTTTGCAGTGCGGGCCGTTGTCGAGTATTATGGTGGGACTGGTTCCGGAGATGATGATGTTACCGGTATGACCGCTGAACCGGTCGGCTTCTACCTGCATTACGATGCCTCTGAATTGTAAACCGCTTCCGGTAGTGGGTGTGGTGAAAGATGCCTGTAAAACACCTCCTATGAGGTTACGTGATGATTGCAGCATTCCCCCTTCCAAACCTTCCAGTGATTCTGCGGGGCATACCAGCCGGAAGTAATGATGATCGAAAATATTTTGGGTTAGCTGAAAAGAGGTAATTTGTTTAATAGGAGTACCGGCAATGGTTATATTGCTACTAATTAGTTGGGCCATAAAAAATGTTATGTCGTTTATGGTTAATGATACAGTAAGTCGTGAATCGGCAGTCGGCAATGGAAGTTCGCTGTGTGTCTTATCTCCTGTCTCTCACTTCGTCTTCCTTGTGCCTTGTACCTTGTGCCCTGAGCCTTGGTCTACTGAGGCCAATTGTTCTTGAATTTTGATTCGTTCAGTTTTACTTCTTTGGCGCTGAGTGTTATTTGCACCCGCATCGGACTGTCACTGTTGTGATCATAGGTTTCATAATAATCTACACAGTGCGCATCGGTGAACTGCAGGCTTTTTAATTTACTCATGTTGTCGCGACGATAAAAAGTAATGGTGCCGCTTTTTATTTGGGTTGGACTTATCATCCAGTCGAACAAACCGGTTTCGCCATTGCTTTCCACTACCAGCGTAACCGAACCGCCCTGTGGAATGGCGGTGGGTTTACCGGTGCCATCGGTCGCCTGCGTGAAACGGTAGGCACAATGCAGGATATTCAATTCTTCGCCATCTAACTTCAGTTTTGCTATAAATGACATGGGATAATGATTAGTGTTTTTTAGGATAATCTATGGCCGTTTATCAAAGGAGCCATTCACCCCCGATTACTCCGGGGTGAATGGCAAACCTTTACTCATTACTGATGATACTTTTAATTATACCCACTCATTTTCGTGTTTACCGCTGCCCAATTCAATTGATTTAGCGCTCAGCGTGAAAGTTTCGGTAACAGGCATATCGTTGCCACCGTCGAAATTTTCGCGGTACTCAACCAGGTATGCCTCACCGAACTTCAATTCTTTTAAAGTGGCATTGTCATCACGTTTGATGAATACGATAGAGCCGTCTTTACGCTCGAAGTTGTTTGTCATCCACTCGAAGAAAGTGGTGTCGCCGGTAGACTCTACGGTCATTTGGATCTTTCCACCACGGGTGATAGATGAAGGACGACCAGTTGCATCTGTTTCCTGTTTCAGTTGGTAATTGCATGAAAGGACATTGATATCCTTTCCAGCCACTTTTAATTTTGCCTTGAATGACATAATTAATGGTTTTGAATGATTAATAAATAATGGTATATAGACCTAATAATAAAAAACAATCCCTGTTGCTCTCGTCTGAGACGAAAACATTACTACTAATCAGGTGATCGTGCCTGATTTTCTGGTGTTATGCGATAGAGCAAAAAGGCCCTGTCAGTGTCATTTGGTAATGTCACTGATAACTACAGTTGGGTGGTTGTTTGGGGTGAGATATGGATTTTAGATGGTAAGCATACGCTTACTTATCCTGCTCGTATTTAGAAGACCAATCCACTTCGGAATCGTCTCCTTTCTGCCCTTCTAACTTGATCATGAAAGTTTTTGCGGGGAAATACGGTTTCAGATGAATGTCGAGGTAAATGCGGTCTTTTTGAACAGGGTCCTGCTCGAACCGCTTGATGGTAAAGTTTTCAATCAATTTATTGGGACCAGTAATTCCGTCGAGGAACTTAACGATCTGGCCGTTCAGTTCTTTACGGGTGCTTGCATTGAAGTTTTCAAAAGCGCGACGGTTCAAAAAGTCCATCATCACTTTTGTTACATAGTCAAATACACGCACTACTGAATATGTTTGTAAGCCCAGGTTGTCACCGTTGAATAATGTTTTGGCAGAGAAGGCCATTACTTTGCCATATTCTTTCACCATGGGGATCAGTCCCAATTTTTCAAGACTGGCAATTTCACTTTTCTTCAGGTCGAACCGAACGCCATCTACTTCATTGATGCCACCGAATTTTTTACCGGCTGTAACCTGCGACATCAGGGTGTTGTAGATCTTTCCGGCCAGTGCGCTCGATGGCGGAACCATCAGGTCGTCCTCCTCGCCTATTTCTGCAAAACGGCCCCGGCCAACCAGCCAGTTACAGGCCATGATAACATTGGAACGATAAGGATCTCCACCGGTAAGGTTGGCGGCTTCAAACAATTCCATTACGTCATCCGGGCTGTCAAGGTTTTCGAAATCGGTCACCAGCATTACTTTATTGTCATAGGCGATCTTCGCCCATTTCTCAATTACTTTATTGCTGCCGAGGTAACCGGGTAATATCAGTAAGCTATAGTTGTTACGCAGATCGAGGCGATCGTAATTATCTGTCAGTTCATTATGGATGGCATCGATGAAACGGGTATTGTCCAGATCTCTTACCTGATCTGGATCAGCGTTGATCACCGATACATTCTTTACTTTAAGGCTTTCTGTATTTTTGAAGAAGAGGGCTACAGAGCGATATGATCTTTCGAGTTGCTCGGTTTCTTTTACTGCTTCCTTCAGGTTCTTTTTCAAAATCTGACCGGCCACTTCGGAGCGGTCGTTACAGGTTTGGATCATCTCTGCAGGATCATCGGCAGTTTGGAGTATATCCAGCCACAGCTTCAGCGTTTTTTTAAGTGCAGTACGTTCTTCTTTTTTGCTGTTCTCTTCGAGGAAGATCTTTTTTCTTGCTTTTCTTTCGGGATTGATGTTTTGTACAGCGTCAATAGCTGATTCCAACAGATCAAAGCCGCCGAATTTAGCAAGGCCCTGCACACTGTTTTCCAGTTGTTCAACCGGTTGCAATGCTAAAGATTTTTCTTCTTTAAGCGCCGTTTGCTGGGCGGGTTTAATGGATTCAGAACTCATGGTTATGATTTAATGATAAAGGTAAAAATGGAACCTGGGTGTAACTGTTACCTGGCTGAGTCAAGTTCCTGTATCAGTGACTGCAACGCTTTTATAATGTGCTCTTTTGTTTCTGCATTGGCGAGCGCCTGTTTCAGCAGTTTGTTGGTCTTTAACTGCTTTATTATTTTCTGGTATTGCAGCTGTTGCATATTCACATCTCCCAGGTACTCACTTTGTGCAATAATACCTTTGGCGCCAAAATCGGCCAGTCCTTTGAAGTGAAGTGTTTCCCGGCGCATGCCGCCATCTTCCGTTTCAAAGGTCATATCAACTTTTGGTTTGAAGTGTTCAAACACATCGTCGATACTTGTTAATCCTTCCGTGATAACAGGTTTAACAGGTGGGTCGTGTGTGAGTTTTTCGGCCAGTAATACCCGGTTTTGAGGGATTTCTGCAAAGGCTTCGAAGGCATCTTGTTTTACTTCCGTGCCGCCAATTCCGTAAGGCTCCATGCTCATGATAGATATTTTTGGTTTTCAGAATATGACCCGCTTTCAGCGATGATTAGTCGAATTAATTTACGAACAAAGTGGTTTGACGGATTGGATATCAGAAGAAAAAGTCCCGAGTGGATTTTACAAATTTCATTCCTATTTATAATGAATGAACACTAATTATTAAAAATCCCCAATAACCATGTGGTAAAAATACTCGGTGAACTTGTTTTTAACCTTGCCTTAATATTGGCTAATAAATTTACATATTTCCGTTAGTCAAAATTGACAATTCATATAGAATTAATGTTGCACGTGACTAACTTTAACATTGACATAGTCATTATAGTTATAACACCGCTGACGTGCTATTCCATAAGAAATTTCCCTCATCGTCTACATCTACTATTAATATAGTGTTTCCTGCAGCCCCTGCTTCCCCGCTAATGATCTTGCGCGATAAAGGACGACGCAGGTGGTTCCGGATAACACCCGCCAATGGCCGCGCCCCATATTGGGGAGCAAACCCCAGCACTGCTAATTGTTTTTTAGCTGCATCGCTGAGTTGTAAAGTGATCCCTTGTTTCTCCAGCGAACCGTATAACCCTTTCAGTTGAATATTGAGAATGCGTTCAACCATTTCATTGATCATAGGTGCAAACGGACAGATCTCTGTTAAGCGGCCTAAAAACTCGGGCCGGAAATAGTTGCTCATGATCTCCATTAACTGCGTATTCGACGGCACCTGGTTTTTAATAAATGAATCCACTACATACTGACTGCCGATATTAGAAGTAAAGATGATGAGCGCATTGGAGAAATCGCCCTCCTTTCCCAACTTATCGTGCAGTTTGCCTTCGTCCATGATCTGTAAAAAAATATCAAAGACCGATTGATGCGCTTTTTCAATTTCATCGAACAACACTACTGAATAAGGTTGCTGACGGATCTTGTTAATAAGCAATCCGCCTTCTTCATATCCAACATAACCGGGAGGCGCACCATATAATAAGGCGGCGCTGTGCTCTTCTTTAAACTCCGACATGTCAAACCGGATCATCGAGTTTTCATCCTGGAACAGGAAATCGGCCAGTGCTTTGGCTAATTCTGTTTTACCCGTACCCGTTGGTCCCAGGAAAAAGAAGGAGCCTATTGGTTGACCAGGTTTGCCTAACCCGGCTCTAGATTCAAGAATAGCTTCGCTGATGGAGCGGATGGCATGGTCCTGCCCTATTACTCTTTGTTTCAGGATCTCATCCATTTTCAACAGCCGTTCTTTTTCCTGCGCCTGTACTTTGCCAATAGGAATGCCGGTTTTATGGGCTACAATAGCGGCTACATCTGACTGATTGAGCACCTGGCGATCATCGGCCGCCCTTTCTGACAAGGCTTCGTACGCAAGGTTTAAATAGTGAATAATTTCATTGGCATCGGTCATTTGCATGGGATCGGTTTCTGATTGAACCGCAGCCCACAAAATTGGACTGATCTTATTGCGCAACTGGTTGTAATGCCATTTCCAGTCATCAGGTGTAGCTTGTTCGTTTTGCATGGCATCAAACCCAGCTTTCATTTCATCCACTACCTGTTTGCCGGTATCTCTTGCCAGGCGAAGCGCGGCCATGGAATGATCGGCCAGGTCAATAGCTGCATCGGGCAGACGACGGTCCTTTACATAACGTTTCGCCAGCCTGATAGTATCATGCAGGGTTTCATCTTCTATGGTTATCGCATGGTGTTTGCTGTAGTGCGGCATAATGGTTTGCATCATGCGGAAAGTGGTGGCGGCGTCTGGTTCTTCTACCTGTATTACATCAAAGCGCCGGGCAAAGGCTTCATCCTTTTCAATGTGTTTCCGGTATTCTTCCAGTGTAGTAGCACCTATAACGGTGAGCTCACCACGGGCCAGTTCCGGTTTTAATAAATTGGCAGCGCCTGCCATGGCGCCCTGTTTATCCATCAGCACGTGCATTTCGTCGATAAACAAAATGGCTTTGTC
>JAJKIL010000083.1 GCA_021154515.1 Niastella sp.
GACAAACAGGTTATCGAGTTTTCCGTGTGGCGATGCTTCCAGCCGGCAAAACCCTTCGTACATGCGATGGTCTTCCGGTTTCAGCATCCAGCGGATAAGGTAATGTTGAGGCTGGACGTTCTTTTTCCATACCTGAACCATTTCGTCTATTCGAACGGTAATTGGGTTATGTTCATTCATAGTTTTAATAATAAGGCTTGTGTCGGCAATCGGCAATCGTGAATCGGCAATGTCTTAGCAATACAACCTTGCGATTATTCTTAACCTGTTAACATGTCAACTTATTAACTTTATCAACTTCCTACTTGATTCCCCACATCTCCTTCTTCCTCGTCAACTGGTTAACTGATCAACTGGTCAACTCCTCCTCACCACCTTAAATTCAGTCCTACGATTCCTCTGTCTGCCTTCGGGGTTATCCGACCCATCTTCATTCGCATTCGGTGCTATAGGCCGGGTAGAACCATAGCCTTTCGCCTGTAAGCGGTTTTTATTAATTCCCTTGCTGATGAGATAGGCCACACAGGCGCGGGCGCGGGCATCAGACAGGCGCTGGTTATAGTCTTCAGAACCTTTATTATCGGTATGCGCACTGAGCTCGATGGAGATGTCAGGATGCGCGTTCAGCATGGCTACCAGCTTGTCTAATGAAGCGTGAGATTCGTCCCTGAGGGTGGCTTTATCAAAATCATAATACACGTTGTCCATTACAATAGCTTCCTCAACCGGCGGCACATCCTTTATTAAACAGATTGCCGGGTTTATCAGCTGATCTGCCTCCTCATCAACCGGTGTATAAAAGGGTAATGCCCCATTGCTGTATCCACTGATAGTAGCCACTGCTTTTAACGGTTGAAACTCATCGAGCGTAAAGGAGTAGTTTCCATCGTTGGCAGTAGTTTGCGTATACACCACTTTATTTTGAACCGTATCGAGGATGTTGATGGTAACGCCGGGCAGCGGTTGTTTATCTTCACAGGATACCACCTGTCCGCTCACCTGTTTGCGCGGTAACAGCTTTCTTAAATAGAACAGTTCCAGGCAACAGGTAGCTTCGCGGTCACTGCTGAGCCAAACATCTTCCAGCACATTTCTTACCCCACCCTTACTTACAAAATAGATATCGTCTTTCACCGAGTTTACCGGGTAACCAAAGTTCACCGGTGGCCTCCAGTCATTGATGTTTCCTTTGCTGTAATAGAAATCGTAGCCACCCATGCCCACGCGGCCATTACCAGAGAATACGAGTGTAGAAGAAGGGGCATGATAATAAGGCGCCTGTTCATCATTGACCGTATTGATCACCGCACCCATATTTTCCGTGCGAACCGGTTTACCGTTGCCATCCAGTTCTGCATACCAAAGATCGAACCCGCCAAAACCGCCGGGTTTGTCACTGGCATACAACAGGTATTTTCCACCCGGCATAACAAATGGCTGCTGGGTGCTGGAACCTTCGGCATTGATTAAGCTATCCAGCAACACCGGCTCACTCCAATCCTTTCCATTTTTATGACTGCTGTAAATACCCGAGATCTTTCTGCCACCTACGATCGTCCAGCGGGTAAGAAAGAGCGTATTCCCATCCGGTGTGAGCGTTACCACCCCCTGGTGCATTTCACCGGCTTGTGGTAATGGAAATGGTTTTACGTCACCTGTTACGCCATCACTAATGAGTGTTGTATATACCCGGTTAATATGCGATTGGTTCTTGCTATTACTATCAATACGGGTAGAAGTAAACAACAAGGTATTATCATTCAACCATACCGGTGCATAATTGGCGCCTTCCGTATTCAGGGGCGTAGCTGCCTTTTGTACATTGTACAGTTTCAGGTCTTTCTTTTTTAATTGGGTCTGAATAAAGCGCAGACTCATCAATTCCTTCTTTGCTGATTCTGCATACTGATCATCATCCCTGTGTTCGTCCAGGAAAACGGTAAACTCTTTTTCCGACTGTTCATAATTGGCCAGTGCACGCAATTCCACCGCATAGTAATACCGCGCCAATGGAAATTCCGTGGCCCTGGCATCAAGCGTTTGATTGTAATACGTAGCGGCTTTGGCATGATCGTGCAACAAACGATAACTGTCAGCCACCCTGTATAACGCCTGCTGCCGGCTGCTTACCGGCGCATTGTTCTTCTTCACCGCAGAAGATGGCACCGTATATGGACTGTACTCTTCTTTCTTCAGTTTCTGCGCCGCAGTGCCTAAATACTTTTCGTAATACTGGGCCGCTGAATAATAATCGGCTTTCTTATAATAATTATCTGCGGCACGCAAATAATCGTAAGTGAACTGGGCCCTGGCTGCAAACAAACTGCAGCTGATAAGCCCGGTAGCAAATAATTTTTTCATACTTCTTCTTTTATATTGACAGGGTATTGTGTTTAAATAAGGCAGTTGGTAGAAACCAACCGCCAGGTTTTCAGGACATTGGTGTACCTATGACTATAAGCGCGGACAGACGAACTCGATTTCCGGTGTTTTTACTGATCGTTTTCCAATAAAGGATAACGAGATCTCAAAACTGTTGGAGCCATGCGCCATTCTTCCCAGATCAGACGTGTTCACATCATAGCTCACGCCGAGCACTAAATTTTTATGAGTAAAGCCTACGAAAGGCGATAAAGCATCTTTAAAGCGGTAGTTGGCGCCCAGCATTACATCGGTGCCGGGAGCTGCTACCATCCTGGCATACGCGCCCAGCATTTTCTCCTGCGCCTTTCCCTGTTTCAGGCATAAGATATTGGGAGTTAGACTAAGCACATCTGACAATGATATTCTTACGCCGCCATGCACCGTATACCGTATCGGCAACCGGGCATCACCTGATTCACTGAATTTGTCGTCGGGGCGGGTAAGGTGCGATACCGAGAACCCGCCGAATACATTTAATTTCTTACCGGGTGTGGCATCGAAGTATAAAATGCCGGCGCCCGCATCAAAGGAAGTAGCGGAAGTTTTACTGAATACTTCAGCAGAAGTAACGCCCGGGTTGTAACCCGTTATAGGATTCCATTGATCACCAAAGCTGAGCTTCGAACGGTTGAACCGGCGTTGTATGACCCCGATCTGCATCCCCATTACAATGCGATGGTATTCCTGCGGACCAAAACGAACGCCGTTGTATGCATAACTGCCATAGGCAGTGAGATAATTATAACCGCCATCGCCAGCCGTTTGATTCAGCACACTGGCGCCGAAATTGGAATTCTTGTTCGTGGTGAAATCAACCGCTATTCCGGGCGTTGTAAACGGACTGCTGATATTCCCCCACTGCGATCTGTATATTCCCGATATGCGATAGTCACCGTCAAAAGCGCCGGTTAACGCCGGGTTTAACCAGGCAGGATAGACATAGTATTGCGAAAAATGCGGATCTACCTGCGATTTTGAAGACAGCGATCCTAAACAAGCAGTGATTAAAATCAATAAGCTCTTTCTCATCACGTTTAGTTTTGCGTTATGAATATTATTTTTATGCTTTCTGCCTTTCACCTTGTCAACTCATCAACTTATCAACTTGTCAACTTTTCCCTCACTTCACTATTGTAATAGAACCGGAACGTGGCGCAAACCCATTCTTTAAATGAATGACGTAGTAATAAGTAGCCATGGGCAGTGGCTTACCGCTTACCGTTCCATTCCAGGGCGTGCCATAACCAGCCGAATAAAAGACCCGTTGTCCATAGCGATTGAACACTTCCACCGTACAACCGGGATAATCACTCAGGTTGGTGATGTTCCAGGTATCATGAACACCATCCCCATTGGGCGAAAAGGCATTGGTCACCAGCACCGGTTTCAATATTTTTACTTTCAAATCATCCGAGGCAATACATTGCCCTTCCCCTATAGCCGTTAGTGTGTATGTTTCATCAACCATCGCCTGCAGGAAGGGACGTAACGCATTCGCATTACTCAACCCTGTTCCGGGCGACCAGTGGAAACTGAGCACAGTAGAATCATTGGCCGTAGGATTGAATTGCACCACGGTCCCCTCTGGCACCGTGAAGGAAGGACCGGCATCTATCACCGGCTGCAGGTATACCACCACCTGTTTGGTAAATGCAGCCGATACACAACCCACACCATTGGTTACTTTTAGCTGTACTGTATAATTACCGGGTTGTTTATATTTTATTACCGGGTCTTTTTTGGTGTCAACATTGCCATCGCCAAAGTCCCAGCTCCATTGTTGTATGGGACTGTTGCTGGTTGTGCTGGCATCACTGAACTCCGTATTGCTGCCCTGGCACAAGGTGTCGGGCGCTACGGTAAAGGCAGCGACAGGTTTGTTGTAAAACGATTGCAATGTTTTGGTGGCGCCGCTGGTACAACCAAATGACGAAGTGGCTTGCAAATGCACTGCATATGAGCCCGAAGCGCTGTACACATGACTGGCATTGGCGGCATGCGACACGGTACTGTTATCACCAAAGTTCCAGGTATAGCTAAGCGCCGAGTTATCAGCTACCGTTGTGGCATTTTTAAATTCCGCTGCACCACCCGGCATACATACCGCTGCAGGCAAACTAAAATCAGTTACCGGCAGCGGATGTACTGTTACCGGGTGCGTTGTGGTATCACTGGCACACCCCCTATCACTCACGGCAACCAGTTTTACCACATACGTGTTATTTGTAGCCCAGGTGTGGGTAAACGCAGTATTGTTAGTTTTCGACACCCAGTTGCCATCACCCAGGTCCCAGCGCCAGGTAGTTATGGTACCCGATGCAATGGTTGACTGATCGGCGAACGTAACCGATTCATTCAAACAAATATCCGGCGTAGCCGTAAACACCGCAGTGGGTTTGGGATATACTGTTATCGTACTTGTTATCGATTCGGTACAACCGGCGGTGGTCGTATATGTATAAGTGATCGTGTGTGTACCTGCGCCTGCAATAGATGGCGTAAAGTTTCCTGTGGCAGTAGTACCTGGTCCGCTGTACACGCCCGTGCCGGGTACACCATTGGTAACCGTAGCCGTAGCAACGGAAACAGCCGTTGATTGATTGGCGCAAATGGCGTTTAATGCCGGGTAATTCAATTTGGGTCGCAGACTAAAGGTGGCAGGCACCGAAATATTGTTGGTACATCCGTTGGCAGTGGTCACACTGAACTGGATGGTATAATTGCCAAAAGCATACGTGTGGGATGGATTTTGCACCGCAGCCGTATTGGGATTGGCCGGTGTGGCATTGGGGTCGCCAAAATTCCAGCTCCAGCTGCTGAGCGCCTGTCCATCGGGCACTTTGGTGGTATCGGTAAATTGTACAATGCCATTATCGGGCAAACAACCGGCCGGGTAACTAAACCCGGGCTTCGGTTTGGCGTATACGGTAACCGGAACTGTGGCCGTATCACTCACACAGGCAGTGCTCACCTTTACCACATGTTTGGCCGTATAACTGCCATACGCAGGATATACTACGCTTTGGGTATTGCCATTGGTAGTGGTAGCATTGGTATTGTTCCCATAATCCCAATACCAGGTGTCAATGGGCACCGGGCCGCCGTAAGAAGATGTTTCACTAAATGTAATACTTCCGCCTTCACAAACAGCCAGCGGCGTTGCGCTTACTGTAGTTACCGGTGGTGCAAACACCGTAAGCGATTTGGTAACATCAGCCACACAACCATCGGTGGTCACTACGGCCAGTTGTACATTCTGCGTGCAGGTAGTAGTAAATCGTTTGACAGGGTTCTGCGCCCCGGCGGTGGTAGCATCGGGGAAGGTCCATTTCCATTGGCTGATGGTATAGGCGCCCGTTGAAGCCGGACCGGTAAAACTCACGGTATCTTTTATACAACCCGTCGGATGTGAGAACGTAAAATCAGCCGTTGGCTTTGGTTTTACTACTATCGAAATTTTTAATTCTTCTGTATTGTTACAGTTGTCAAGCGAAAGGCTGCTTGATTTAATAGGAATGGTATATGTACCGGGTGTGTTGAAAATGTACGTACCCGGTAAAGTGTATTTATAATAGGTAATGCCATTTACTATTACGACGCCGTCATATGCTGCAGAGGCGGGATCGAGCGTTACATTCGCATTGGGCGTTACCACCCCACCTAATGTACTGATGTTCCATACCAGCTTCAAAGGCTGGTAGCGAATAAGGGCCGACAACTTAACCGGGGTATTTACACAGGTGAATTGATGAGGATTCTTACCGCCATTGGTGGTATCCGGTTCATTGTGCACACTGCCCACTGCATTCAGGTTATTCAGATAGGTGCCTACGTTGTAAGCATAGCTCTCCACACTTCCTAATCCATAAGTGATACCGGTAAAGGCAGAGTCGCAGGTCACCAGGCATTGACCCAACGGCGCCGCAGGTGGTAACGGACAATCCCAGCGCTTTATCACTACCGAATAGCCCGGCATATTGGGATGCGCATACTGGGCACTGAACAGGGCGCTGCCTGCAATTCGTAAAGAACCTACTCCCGGCGTGGGCAGGATCACGGTAACATAATTCACCGATATGGATTGATTATTATTCCGGAAGAACCCAACGCTTTTAATAGCCTGTTCCACCGGGCTCAGTACCACCATTTCCGGATCACCCAATCCGCCATTGCCCAAACAACTACCACCGGTCATGAACTGCATCACTTCAATGGGTTTGTCAGCTTCAATCAGGTCGGCCGTGCTGCTCTCGTATACATAATAATTGCCATTGACGAGTGGTGCATTGTACGGCGCACCGGTGATCAATTGATTGTTCACTTTTACAACGGTAGCCGGATCTCTTACCGCAATCTTGTAGGTACTTCTGGAAAATGACAACGGGGTGCTCGATCCGGAGAACGGCGCGGTGAGATAACGTTTACCCCAGGCATGTTGCGGGAACAATTGCTGGTTATCATTATCCCCACCCCCGCTGCCACAGCTGGCCGGGTTGGCCGTACGGCTGCTGCCGGCAAATACCGCAATGGGATTGCAATCGTTGGCGCCATTGGCCATGGAACGAACGATGGTTCCCGTTAGCTGTTTACCCGTACCGGCATTACCGCCATTTCCATTGGCGTCGGCCCCGTCATTGGCGCCTACTACCTGGTAGATCTGGCCCTTCATTAAGGTTACAGTAGTGGAAACACCGGGTTGTAGTCCTGTTTTATCCTGCGCCCGGGTCAACACCGAAGGCGTAACCTGGATCACGGTATTGTCTTTACTGGCTATTACATACATCCAGTTGTAACAATCGCTTGCATACTCCTGCTTGCTATTGAGCGATACATAGGAATAACCCCAGGCAGTAACCGGTAACAACATCGTAGCGCCGGAAGAAGCAGAACCATAAATATGGGCATAGGCCACTATGGGCACATTGCTTTCTATATGAATGCCTTTTTTCCGGAACACCCCCGCCCCACCGGTACCGGCAGGTGGTGGATCGGAAAACAAACGCGCATCGTAATTGGGATCACTCAGGGGATCACCAGGTGCAGCGGCTACATTGACAGGGCCCTTGGGAATAATATCAGATGCAATGACCGTATAAGCAGGTATTGTATACGTTTTGCGCCACCAGGTTGCCACAAAGGGCCCGCTGCTGTCGATCGTTACAGTAAC
>JAJKIL010000084.1 GCA_021154515.1 Niastella sp.
AAGGCAAAGGGCAGAGGGCAAAGGCCTCGTCGCGGCCCTCCTACGCCAAGGCTTGCGCTTCCGCTAAAGCTTCAGCGACACGCGGACGGCGGGTGAGGCAGAAGGCTTCTTCGCGGCAGTCTCGCTAGCCAGAATACTGCGAATAGTTATGAGGCTGCCAACTCCCCCTCCACCGGAGGGGGCCGGGGGGAGGCTTTAAATCAACTTATTTTCCACCGCATATAAAGTAAGTTCTGCATTATTCTGCATGCTCATTTTTTCAAGTATGCGCGACCGGTAGGTGCTTATCGTGTTTACGCTTAAGGAAAGTAAGGTGGCAATTTCGGAAACCGTTTTCCCGGAGGCCAGTCGTTTCAACACGTCAAATTCCCGTTCAGATAATTTTTCGTGCGGTAACTGGTTCGGGTCGTCGCCAAACGAGGCGGCTAATTTTTCGGCTCCTTCGGCGCTTACGTATTTTTTGCCCTGCAGCAATTGCCGCACGGCTTTCAGCAGTTCTTCGGGATGGCTTTCTTTATCTAGATAGCCGGAAGCGCCCGCTTTCAGGGCCCGTACCACATACTGGTCTTCAGGATGCACGCTCAGGATCAATACAGGCGTATTGGGCAGGATCTTTTTCAATTGCTTCAGGGTTTCCAGGATGTTGCGGCCGGGCATGGAAATATCTGAAATGATCAGGTCCCATTTTGCGGCAACGGCTTCGTGCAGCAAGGCAGAAGAATCGGTTACTTCGCTCACTTCGGCGCCGGGAAATTCTTCCCGTAATAAAGTGCTCAGGCCTTTGCGGATCAGGCTATGGTCATCGGCTATTAAAAATTTTGTCACTGTTGAGTGATTTCCTGGTTTGTGATTAGTATGGGTATGGATATTAGTATATAGGTCCCTTTGCCGGGGGTACTTTCAATTTGAAAGTCACCATCTATCATCAGCGCCCTTTCCTGCATGCCCTTCAGACCAAGCGTTTTTTTGTGGGCCATTTCATTCGGGTTAAATCCTTTTCCATCGTCGCGAATTTCCAGCACAATCCTGTTTTCTTCCTGTGAAAGCACGGCGTCTACCCTGGTGGCGCCAGCGTGCCGGGCAACATTGGTCAATGCTTCCTGGTAGATACGGAACAAAGCATTGGATTGCTTTGCACTGAATTGTGGCTCGTACAGCAGGCTTTCAAAAACGCAGTGAATGCCAAAGTTCTTTTCAAACTCGCGGCTTTGCCATTCCAGCGCGCTAACCAGTCCCAGGTTATCGAGGATGCTGGGTCTTAGCTGGGTGGCTATTTTGCGTACCGATTTCATGGTTTCTGCCAGCAACTGATCGGCCTGTTTCATTTTTTCTATCATCTCCTTTTCTTCCGGGTTCAGCTTTTTGCTCATTTGCATAAGATCGAGCTTTAACAGGGTCAGTTGCTGACCGAGCTCATCATGTATTTCCCTGGAAATATGTTTCCGTTCTTCTTCCCTGATGTTTTCGAGGTAGGAGGAGAGTTCCCGTAGTTGCCGGTGCGATTCTTTCAGGTCCTGTTCGGCTTTCACCTTGCCGGTAACATCATTGGCTACCACATAGAGGTTCTTGTTGCCTAAGCCTATGGAAATGGAGAATTCTATGTGTTTTTTTGAGCCATCCTTACAGGTTACTTCAAACTGGCATAATAAGGTTGTTTTTGTTTTCAGTGCAGGACGTTTGGTAGCCTGTTCGCGGGCCGTAATCACCATATTGCGATAATTTTCATCGGGGTAGGCCTTGTTCAGCCATTCTTTGCGGGTGGGAATATCTTCTTTTGTATAGCCAAATGTATCAATAAAGGCATTATTCACGAAGCGGGTTTCGCCTTTATCACTAAATACACAAATAGGAATTGGCAATTGTTCGGAAATGTTCCTGAAATTCTTTTCTTTTTCATGCAATGCCCTTATAAATCTATTCTTTTCGGTAATGTCATTAAAAGTTACATAGAGCAGGTTCTCAGTTGTTGTGAAGGAGATTTCCAACTCCTTCACACTGCCATCCTTGCAATAAATAGAGGCTTCCACCGGACTGGATTCCTTTTTTTCCCCATTATATACCTTTTCTAATTCCGCCCGCCAAACCTTTAACACTTGTTGAAAATACGCTTCATCCTTGTAGGCGGCCCTTCTCCAGTGATCTATATCCGGCAGATCTTCGATGGTATAGCCAAACCATTCTGTGAATTTGGGGTTGATGAACACAAACCGTTTGGGGTCATGTACTTCATATACCGCAATGGGCATGGTTATTTTTTCAAGAATGCGCCTGCACTTGTTTTCTGTGGCCAATACCAATTGTTCTGCCTTTCCCCATTCTATAAGATCGCCTGGCTGAGGCATATGCGACTGCGATTGGGATGATGAATGGGATGCGTTTACTGCTGCATGCCGCACGCTCTTATGTATCATCAACACTAACGGTTGTTTGCGTACCTGCCAAATAGAACAGTCATAAGTTGCCTCGGGTAATTTTTTTGAGCAGAATTCGAGCTGGATGATGGCCTCTGTCTGTTTATTCTTTTTTGAAATGGCGTTCTTTAAAACAGCTTTTGAACCGGGCATCAGAAAGGACTGAATTTTTTTACCTACACACCGCTTTCCAGCCACTCCATGCAGCCTGGCCTCCTTTGGCCAAATGCCATTTATCACACCTGAACTTTTTTCAATCGACACTAAAATGACATCATCGGAACGGTTGTTTATTACTGGCATACTTTTATCCATCAAACGGGAGTTGATTTAAGTATGTATAACGGGTTAAGTTTATAAGTTAATGCTTTTCTAATTTAAATAACCAGTAAACCGGTTATTTTTTAATACACACCCATTTACCGGGAGTTTCTTATTGGCTAGACAGGCCCATTAAAAAAAAAGCTGTCCCGGTTTTGGAACAGCTATTAAAAAAATTACGGAAACTTATTATTTGTTTATGTTGAGATCGTAGCCTTGTATGATTTGTCTTTAATAACATCATACAGCTTGTTTTGTGCTACATCAACGATATAAGCGGGGTCTTTATCGCCAAACGGGATCTCTACCAGGTCTTTTCCCGGGTCTTTATCAACTTATACCAGTCCATCGATGCCGGTTTCTCCGAATCTGGTTAAAATGAATATGGCGTCTTTGATTGCAATATGTTAGAAATAACGGTTAGGGATGTATGAGTAGTTTATTTTTGAGATTCTACTTTTAAGTAGCTAATGTTGAGTTATATTAGAATATTTATCATTGCATTATGAAAAAACATTTGAGGGACATATTAACAAATGGTGAATTCCGGGTGAATGGCAGTTTGTGGGTAGAAGGAAATGGAACCCGCTTTTTTGGTCCCGGCCCGGTTGAGTTGTTACAACTAATTGAAGAAACCGGGAGCATAAACCAGGCTGCCAAGAAAATGGGGATGTCGTATAAGAAAGCCTGGGAAATTGTAAACCGGTTGAATGAGATCGTTGGCAGCCCCATGGTGATCACTGCAACCGGTGGTGAAAAGGGTGGGGGCTCTTCGCTTTCAGAAGAAGCCAAACAACTGATTGAGTGGTACCTGTCGTTACGGGAGCGGTTTCGGAAATTTATGGAAGAGGAAACCGGGAAGATGCGATAGTCAATTGGCAATTGCAATTCCTATTGGGGCGAAGGATGAGTCACCAGTTGCCAGAAAGGGATCGTTCTTCTGGTGGTAAACCCCAGGTATTCATACAACCTGATGGCCCGTTCGTTCGTATGAACCACATGCAGGAATGGCGTATTGCCAGTTTGCAGGTTGTTGTTGCATAGATGGGCTATCAGGTATTGTGCATATTTTCTACCGGTATAGGCCGGATCGGTACAAATGGCGCTTATTTCTGTTAACTGATGAAGCCGCATTCGTTCCCCCGCAATGGCTACCAGTTGTTCCTGCTGCCAAATGCCGGCATAATTGCCCAAACGCCAGGTGTCTTTTTCATAATAACCAGGCTGCACTTTGTTAATGAGGTGGAGCATATCAGCACTATACGTCGCATTCAGTGGGGTAACAGGAACCACGTTGTCAGGCAATGCTATCGGTTGTTGCAGTACCATTTGTACGCAGGGTAGCTCTTTCAATAACTGCATTCCGGCAGGCAATGGCGGCAGCTCGCCGATCAGGTAAAAGATCTCACCGGGCTCAAACAGATCGCTTAGGGTAACCAGGTTTTCTGTTGTAGCTGTTTCAAGCGCAGCAAAAGGTAAGATGCCGCGTTGGTATCGTTTTACCTGCTGAGTCCCAATAGCAAATTGTTGTTGCACACCGGTTAGCGCCCACCAGGCCGGGTTATCAAGTGTTGAAAATGGATCACTGGAATGCATACTGCAATTTAATGATTACCGTTCAGCACTATGCGTTCTGCTTCCTAACATATTTGGTAAGTATCACAATTACCTGGCCTTCTATTTTACCTTCAATTTGTTCGGTATTATCTTCTACCAGGCGAATGTTTTTTACAACTGTTCCCATTTTTGCATTTAATGTAGAACCTTTTACATCCAGTGATTTTGTCAGGATCACCGTATCGCCGTTTTGCAGCAGGGCGCCGTTACTGTCTTTGTGCAATTCAACAGCGTCGTCGTTATCATGATCGCCGGCTGCTTTGGCCCAGGTTAGTGTTTCTTCAGCCAGGTACATCATATCCAGGTTTTCCATTGCCCAGCTTTCCTTTTTCAGGCGATTCAACATCCGCCATGAAACAACCTGTATACCTGGTATTTCACTCCACATTGTTTCTGATAAAAAAGTCCAGTGATTGTTATCCAGTTCCGCTTTTTTTTCAATCTGTGTGCGACAGGTATCACAGATCAAAATAGTGTCATCCGCATTGCTATAGGGTTGGGGCGTTACTTCATATATTTTTAACGGATCGCCTGATTTGCATAATTCACATTGGTTACCGCTTCGTTGCTTTAACTGTTCTTCCAGTTTCATAAATGGGTTTAAATTGGCGGCGAAAGTAATATTTTTAGTCAAAACAACATTGGGCCTACAATTATCTGCGTTTCTCTTTTCTGATCTTCCAAAGGCTTATACAACAAACTACTACCCACAAAAAGGGATAGATCATTTCTTTCAAATAAAAATTTACGGGTTCGGCTGGCTTTATAATTAGTCCAGGTATGTTTGGCTGGTTGTTAACCGGCGCATCCCAGAGCATATACAGATAGGCAAGCCAGCACACGAACGCTGCGCTGAACAAACCAATGATTAACCAGGTTACAGTAAGGAATTTGGTATTTTTTTCTGTACGGATCTTAGTAATCTAAATAACAAAAAAGACCATTATTAAAAGGATCAGCAAATTGGTTGTATTTCCATTGCCGGCAACTTTCAGAAACTGGATGGGAACCCAGTCAAAGAAGCCCAATTTGAAATAGCGCAAGGCGAATGCAACGACAAAAGCGCCCAGCATCACAACCGTAAATTTCTTCAGTTTGGTAATGCCATGGAATCGGATGGCCCGGTAAAAGAAAATGAGGAAAAGGATCAGTAATATAACATAAGGCCCATAAATGATAAGGTTGATCAGAAAAGGGGACGTTTTCATATTATATCGGATTGGGAATTTTAAAACGGCAATATCAGGATTTTCTTATAACGATTGATAGGCCTGCCCTAAAAAATCTACCAGGTCAGAGGCTATCAATGAAGGCTGGGAGGCAAAGGAAGCGGCCAGGTCGCCGGCACGGCCATGCAGGTACACGCCCAAAATGGCGGCATGCAGGGGTGAATATTTCTGCGCCAGCAGGCCGGTAATAATACCGGTGAGCACATCGCCGGTGCCACCGCTTGCCATCCCGGGATTGCCGGTGCTGTTAAAATAGCCCTTGCCATCGGGTGAGGCAATAAATGTATACCTGCCTTTTAAAACGATGTATAAATTATTGTCTGTCGCCGTTTGCTGAGCCAGCTGTATGCGGTCATAATCGTTGGCCGTCTTACCAAACAGCCGTTCAAATTCTTTGGGATGCGGCGTGAGTATGGAGCCCAATGGTATCTTGTTCAACAATGCTTTTTCCTGTGCTATCGCGTTCAACCCATCGGCATCGATCACCATGGGGCGGCGGTTCTGTTCAAAAACCGAATACAAAAGGGCAATATTGCTGACGTTCGACCCCAGTCCGGGGCCAATGCCAATAGTATCGTATTTGTCCATTTCCTGCGCAGCATGGCCGGAAGTGGCGCTTTCATTGGCCGGGCCCGTTTTGCACATGGCCTCGGGCACTGAGGTTTGCAAAATGTTGTAACCCACTGCCGGAATGTGACAGGTTAATTTGCCCACTCCGCTGCGCAAGCAGGCCCGGGCGCATAAAACGGCTGCGCCCATCATACCATAGCTGCCGGCAATAAGAGCGGCATGGCCATAATCGCCTTTATGGGAAAACGGTTTTCGCGGCTGCAGCAATTGCCTTATCATCGGCTGGTCAATAAGTAACAGGGACGAGTCCTGGATGGATAGGAAACCGGGGAGCAGCCCAATGTCAAGCAGGTGCACTTCGCCAATGCCGGCTGCATTTTCGGGCATCAGGAAAGCCGGTTTAAAGCATTGAAAACTAAGGGTGTGGTGAGCCTTTATTACAATATTACCCCGGCCGCTGTGGTCAACAAAGAGGCCGCTGGGAATATCTATGGCAATCACTTCATTGTTACTATTATTAATATGTTGAATGAGGTAAGCGGTAAGTCCGTCGGCGGGGCGGTTGATGCCGGAACCCAACAGCGCATCGATGACTATGTCTCCCGCCTGGATGCCATGCACCGTTTCTTCAGAAGAAACGAAGCGGATGCTGGCGCTTGTGTCGTGCAAACGGGCCAGGTTCATCTGAAAATCTACCGTTCCTTTGTGGCCAAATTCCAGTATGTAAACGGTAACGGTATGATGGCTTTGTGCCAGCAGACGGGCAATTACAAGGCCATCGCCCCCATTGTTGCCTTTTCCGCAAAAAATGGTAAAGGCCCTGCCCTTATAATTGTTTTGCAGTAACCATTCGAAGCAGGCCGTAGCGGCGCGCTCCATCAGGTCTACAGAAGCAATGGGTTCGTGGCGGATGGTGTATTCATCCCACGCTCTAATTTGTTCGGTAGCAAAAATTTGCATTCCGAAAATTAATTACTTTTTGGCAGAACGGTGGCCGGTTGATCTCTTTTTATGGGCCACGGCGTGTGAGCGACGTTTTACGACCGGCTTTTCAATCCCGCCAACTTGTTGCTGGTTAGGATCTTCATCGTCGTAACGGTTATTATTTTGCAGGTAATTGCCGAAGATATCGGCCATTTCTTTCACCTTGTATACATAGCGGCAGTCGTTATTACACAGGGCAATAATGGTGGCATCTTCATCCTGCATCCGATAGAAGGAGGTGCGGTTGCCATGCCACCAGCCATTGTGGTAAATGAGCTTTTTGCCATTATTCAACAGGTACATGCGCCAGCCCAGTCCGTAATTGTGGGTGCCCGGTTTTTCAAAACTGTAACCGGCATAAGCCTGGTCGAGGGTAGACTTTTTAAAGAGGGTCTCATTTTTCATGCCCTGGTCCCACTTCAGCAGATCCCGCACGGTGCTATAAACGTTTTTGTCGCCATACACCGCATCGAGAAATTCGAACCTATATTCTTTTCCGCTGTAATAAAAGGAGGGCATATATTTCGCTGAATCGGCGAGGGTGAAAACATAGGAGTCTTTCATCCCCAACGGTTCGAAAAATGTCTTTTTCAGGTATTGAGGGTACGACAGGCCGCTTACTTTTTCAATGATAAGGGCCAGCAGGGCAAAGTTGGTATTGGAGTAACTAAAGCCATGGTTGGCGGGCGCTATAGGTATTTTCTTGTAGTTGGCGATAAGGAAATCAAGTACATCCTGGTTGGAAACCATCTTATGTTTATCCCAACCCATTTCGCCCATGTAGTGGTCGTACTTTGGAATGCCGCTGCGATGGTTCAGCAACAGTCGCACAGTTACGGCTTCCAAAGGAAAGCCCGGTAAGTATTTAGAAACGGGATCGTCGATATTGAGCTTGCCGTCCTGCCACAGTTTAAGGGTGGCCATACCGGTAAAGGTCTTTGATACTGAGGCAAGATGGAATGGGGTGGAAGGCGTGATGGAATCTTTCCTGGTGCGGGGATCTACGAAGCCATTGTACGATTCGTAAATGATCTGTCCGTTTTTCGCCACCAGTACGCTGCCATTGAACCTGGTTCTGCTGAAGGTGGAGTCGAGATGGCTGCTGACCCTTCTCTTATAATAACTCATCTCTTCGGGGGTTAATGGAACGGCATGAGTAAGTGATGAAGTATCACTTTCATTCATAGGGGAGGAAGTAACCTTCTTATTATTAACTCGAGCACAACTCTCCAATACCACTAGGGTTAGCAACAACCTGACTATGTTTTTCACCAGGACTATTAATTTATGGTTTCAACTAATGTACGAAGTTACAGAAAACGGTTCAGTAACGGGGCATGAATTCAATTTCTATGCCCAACTTTTTGCAACTATGAACTATATTTGCAATCTTTTAACTAAGATAACGTAAAAGCAGTAGGAGTATTATGACCGACAAACAAATTACGAGTTATCCCAAGGAAAAGATAAATATTCTTCTACTTGAGAACATCTCTGACACGGCTGTTAAATTCTTTAAAGACAATGGTTACACATCCGTTAAAAAGGTAACGGGGGCATTAAGTGAAGAAGACCTGATTAAGGAAGTGAAGGACGTGCATTTGCTAGGTATCCGATCCAAATCGCAGATCACTCCGCGTGTACTGGATGCGGCAAAGAAACTACAGGCAATCGGTTGCTTTTGTATTGGTGTTAATCAGGTTGATCTAAAATATGCTAAACAACAGGGTGTTGCGGTGTTCAATGCACCGTATTCCAACACCCGTTCCGTAGCTGAACTGGTTATTGGTCTGTCTATTTTGTTAATCAGACGCATTGTAGATAAAAACAAAGCTGCCCATGAAGGCGTATGGATGAAGGATGCGAAGGGCAGTTATGAGCTTCGGGGCAAAACCCTGGGTATTATCGGGTATGGCAATATCGGCACGCAGGTAAGCATTCTGGCCGAAGCTATGGGTATGCATGTTATCTTCTACGATACCATTACCAAGTTACCGCTGGGTAATGCCGTTGCCAAGAAAACGTTGAAAGACGTGGTAAGCCAGGCAGACATTATAACGCTGCATGTACCCGAAACGGCTGCCACCAAAAATATGATCAACAAGAACACGATCAAGAATTTCAAAAAAGGTTCTATCCTCATAAACTATGCCCGCGGGGAAGTGGTTGAACTGGACGCGCTGGCCAAAGCGTTGGAGGAAAAACAACTGAGCGGCGCCGCAGTGGATGTGTATCCCTGGGAGCCTGAAAAAAACGGCGACAAATTCTCTACTCCGTTACAGGGTTTACCCAACGTAATACTGACCCCGCACATCGGTGGTTCAACCGAAGAGGCGCAGGAAAACATTGGGGAAGATGTGAGCAATAAATTGTACCAGTATCTTGAACATGGAACAAGCATTGGTTCGCACACGGTGCCTACATTGAGCCTGCCATTGCAAGAGGGCGTGCATCGCATTCTGCATATTCACCGCAATGTGCCGGGTGTGCTGTCAGCCATCAACACTACCTTGTCGAACAACAAGATCAACATCCTGGGCCAGTACCTGAAAACAAACGATGAAATAGGGTATGTGGTGCTGGATATTGACAAGAAATTGTCGAATACGGCTATGCAGTTGTTAAAAGAGGTAAAAGATACAATTAAAGTACGGTTGTTGTTTTAATCAGAACCGTTCGCTATATTTGTCAAGGGGAAAAAGTCATCAGTCAATTTTGTTGATAGATGACTTTTTCTTTTTATATACCTTTAAACCATACGCGTTACCTTATGAAGAATTACCGGTCCTTTGCTACCCTTATCGGAAGCTTTATCCTTTTATTTGGATTGATGAATTTGATGGGCTCCTGTAAAAAAGGCGATGATAATCCTCCGTCTCCGCCGCCGACAAAACCCAAAGACTCAACTAAAATAATTACCTCTTTTTCTGTAAAAGGTCCCAATGGGGCGGTGCTGGATATAGCGGATATGTCTGTTTCCATTAAAGCCGACAGTATCCTGGTTGGGGTACCTTTTGGAACCGATCTTTCGCATTTAACACCCTCCCTTACCTTTAGCGGGGTTATTTTAACACCTGCCAGTGGCGAAGAACAGGATTTTACAAAACCTGTCGTTTACACGGTACAGGCTGAGGATACCAGTAAGCGGAAATATGTAGTGGTTGTTACCCGCATGCCAATTCGCAACCGGGTGTTTGTTGGTGGAGATAATAATAAATTCTATGCGCTGGATGCGCTTACCGGTGCGTTAAAATGGGATTTTACCAGCACCAAGCCGTTTTCTTATTCAACAGCCACTTTCAAAGATAGCGTTGTATACGTTGGTGGTATCGACAATTATGTGTACGCGTTTCATGCAGTGACCGGAAAAATACTTTGGAAATTCCTGACGGGTTCAACCGGGATCGAAGCGCCTGTTACGCTCGATGATAAGACAATATATGTTGGTTGCAATGATGCTATTTTTTATGCGCTGGATGCGCAAACCGGTGCAGAAAAATGGCGGTATAATACCCATGGTAATATCAGTACCGGTGCAACGGTAGTGAACGGGATCGTTTATTTTGGTTGCTCAGACAGCAAAGAGTATGCATTGAATGCAAAAACCGGACAGTTTGTTTGGAGTTATACTACCGGCGATATGCTCAATGGATCAGGGCAGGCTGTAGTAGATGGAAAAGTATATTTTGGTAGCCGTGATGGTTACCTGTATGCAGTAAATGCGACAGACGGCGGTCTTGTGTGGAAATATTCTGCAGGCTTCTCCCTGGAACAATCAAGTCCGACTGTCGCTAATGGGGTTGTATATATTGCCGGTTGGGTTGGTGGAAGTTTATATGCGGTAAATGCCAGTACCGGAACACTAATTTGGGAATCCCTTAAAAAGATTGGATTTTCGAGTAGTCCGACCGTCTCAAACGGACTGCTGTATATATCCGGATATGATGGCAACTTTTATGCAGTAAATACTTCAAACGGAACGCCGGCATGGAGTAAAAACATCTATCCTAATAGTGGCAATGCTACGGTTGCCGATGGCGTTGTTTATAATAGTGGCGGCGGATATTTGGGTTATTTTCATGCTTATAATGCTATTACCGGTGCAGATAAATGGCAATTCGACACCAAGAATACGGCACTTTCATTTTCAGGTGCGTTGGTGCTCGATTCCCAGGGAAGAACACACTATGCTGGTAAATCGGGCATGGAGCAATAAGTCGCAAACCACCCCTTAAATTGTCCGTAACACACCCCGTTGAAGCTGTTTTTTGATGATAGCTTTGTTTCAACAAAACAAAAAACAAATACTCAACTACTAAATCACATTGTTATGAAAAAGACTAACATTTTCTACTGGGTGTTCAACGGTTTATTTGCTTTCCTGATGCTGGGTTCTGCTATACCTGATATCCTTAGTCAACCCATAGCCATA
>JAJKIL010000085.1 GCA_021154515.1 Niastella sp.
TCTCATTCCTTACGGGTTTAAAGATAGTAGGGCTGGATGATGTGGGTGTCATTCATAAGATCACCAATCTGATTTCGGGCGAAATGAAGATCAATATCAACGCCATGACCATTGAGGCCCGGGAAGGTTTGTTCCACGGGAATATCAGGGTGTATGTGCATGATAAAGAAGAACTGGATGATTTGGTAAACAGCCTGAAGAAACTGCCTGGTATTGAAACAGTTGACAGATACGATACGGAACAACAATAAAAGACATATCTGATTGGAAGATGTAGAGATTTTGTGATTTTTCAATCCCGGAACCATTAATTTTTAAAAAATCTCAAAATCGCAAAAACTCAAAATGTCTTGGTGTTTTAACCTATTTTTGCCCCCGTTTGCTACAAATTATTCAAATATTTAATAATGGTTGATGTTTTATTAGGTCTTCAATGGGGCGATGAAGGCAAAGGCAAGATCGTGGACTATTTTGCGCCCAATTATGATGTTATTGCCCGCTTTCAGGGAGGTCCCAATGCAGGCCATACGTTATATGTAAACGAAAAAAAAGTTGTTCTCCATCAAATTCCTTCCGGTATTTTTCATGAGAATACAGTTAACCTGATTGGTAACGGGGTTGTATTAGACCCGGTTACTTTAAAAAGGGAGTGCGAAACTGTGAAAGCGTTTGGCATTGACTACCGGAAAAATTTATTTATTTCAGAAAGAACGCATTTGATATTGCCAACGCACCGTGCATTGGATAAAGCGTCTGAATTATCAAAAGGAAATGATAAGATCGGTTCTACCCTGAAAGGGATCGGACCTGCTTACATGGACAAAACCGGACGTAACGGTTTGCGCGTAGGCGATCTGTTAGATAAAAGTTTCACCACTCAATATATTCGTCTTCGCCTGAAGCACCAGAAGATGCTCGACAGCCTCAATTTCCATGAGGATATTACGGCCTGGGAAGAGGAGTTCTTCGAAGCGCTTGAATTTATGAAAGAATTCAAGATCGTTAATGGCGAATACTTCATCAATGAGAAGATCAGCCAGGGCAAAAAAGTTTTAGCCGAAGGTGCACAAGGAAGTATGCTCGATGTTGATTTTGGAACATTTCCTTTTGTAACTTCATCAAACACTATTTCAGCCGGCGTATGTACCGGTTTAGGTGTAGCGCCCCAAAAAATAAAGGATGTAATAGGCGTAACGAAAGCTTATTGTACACGCGTGGGCAGCGGGCCTTTCCCAACCGAATTGCATGATGAAACCGGAGAAGAACTGCGCCGTATTGGTAACGAATTTGGCGCAACTACGGGTCGCCCCAGACGTTGTGGCTGGATTGACCTGGTAGCACTGAATTTTGCCTGCATGATAAACGGGGTAACAAAACTGGTTATGACAAAAGCAGACGTGCTGGATGCTTTTGATGAGTTAAAAGTATGTACCTCTTACATGGTTAATGGTAAGAGTTCTAAGGAGATCCCTTTCCAAATGACACGCGTGTCAATTTCCCCTGAACTGAAAAGCTTTAAGGGCTGGAAGACAGCAACTGACAAATTTAGAACGTCAGGTGAACTGCCAGGCACCATGAAAGAATATGTATCATTTATTAATTCATATTTAGGGGTGAATATTAATTATATTTCCAATGGTCCGGGACGTGAACAATTGATAGAAATTCAGTAGTTTTCACTTCGGATTTTTTGAGACAAAAAATATTCTAAAAAAATTGGCGAATTAAAAAATTCGCTGAAATTTTACACCACAATCTTACCAGACAATGGCAGCAAAATCTGACAAGGAAAAAAAGACCGGCGGAGACTCTGCACCAAAGTCTTCTAAAGAAACTCCGAAAAAAGCCTCATCAAAACCTAAGAAAGAAGAAGATGAGGATGATGAAGACTTGGAAGATGAAGAGTTAGACACGCCGAAGGCCGCTAAGAAAGGCGGTAAAGCTTCTTCTAAGAAATCTGATGAAGAGGGTGACGAAGAGGACGATGATGTGGATCTTGATGAGGAAGTGGATGATTGGGACAAACCCGAAGAAGACGAAGACTGGGATCCCGACTTCGAAGAATTTGATTTACCCAAATCAAAAGGAAAGAAAGCCAGCAGTGGCACTGGAAGCGGCAGCAGCGCAGGTAAAAAAGGCAAAGGGGGTGACGACGATGACCTGGGCGTTGATGACGAGTTCAAAGATCTTGACCTCTTCAACGACCGCGGCTTCGACGACGACGAGGAGGACTTTTAGTGGTTACTTCTTTTACTGCTCACCCTGTTTCTACAGTGCGCAGACAATTTATATCATTTCCCGTCGCTGATTTTCAGCGAACCAAATTACAAATGTTGAGCTGGGTTAACCAGTTCAACATTTGTTGTTTTCTCGACAACCAGCATTACCATTTACCGCATCATAGTTTTGAATGTATGGCTGCGGCAGGGGCGGTACAAACCCTTGCAACCGCGGCTGGTACTGCATTTGAACAATTGAAGCAATTGTATGAACAACACGGGGACTGGTTGTTTGGTCATTTTAGTTATGACCTGAAAAATGAAACGGAAGGCCTGGCGAGTAACAATGCCGACCACATCGGTTTCCCCGACCTGTGTTTTTTTATTCCTGAAGTAATACTGCAATTAAGCGAACGTGAATTGCTGATAGGCACGTTTGGCAACCGGCACGAAACTGTTTTTCATGAAATATGTGCGGTTGAGCCAGCCCGTGAACCCGCTCAGCCGCTTGCGACGCCCATCAATAGCCGTATATCCAAAGCGGATTACATTACCACTATTCAGCAATTGCAGCAGCATATTCTGCGGGGCGATTGTTATGAGATCAATTTCTGCCAGGAGTTTTTTGCCGAAAAAGTGACCATCGATCCGTTGCAGGTATATAATTCCCTGAGCAATACCTCGCCCAATCCCTTTGCGGCGTATTATAAAACCGGGCAGCAATATTTATTATGCGCCAGCCCCGAACGTTACCTGAAAAAAGAAGGGGATCGCATTTATTCCCAACCCATAAAAGGCACGTCAAAACGCAACCTCAACGATGCGGGTGATGATGTAAGAAATAAAGAACAGTTGTACAACAGCCCCAAAGACCGTTCAGAGAATGTGATGATCGTTGACCTGGTGCGTAACGATCTGTCGAAGATCTGTGAGGAAGCCACCGTGCAGGTGGATGAGTTGTTTGGCATCTACAGTTTCCCACAGGTACATCAAATGATCTCTACCGTTAGCGGACTGTTGCGTAGCGACATTCATTTTATAGATGCGATAAAGGCTACCTTCCCCATGGGTTCCATGACGGGCGCGCCTAAAAAGCGGGTAATGGAACTGATTGAGCAATACGAACAAACCCGGCGCGGCATCTTCTCCGGCGCCGTAGGGTATATTACCCCCGAAGGTGATTTTGATTTCAATGTGGTCATCAGGAGTATTATGTATAATGCGGCTGATAAATATCTTTCCTTTCAGGCAGGTTCTGCCATTACCTTTTACAGCGATCCTGAAAAAGAATATGAAGAATGTTTATTAAAGGCGGCTGCTATTAAGAAAGTGTTAGGCTCTTAAGGTGGGTCATCCGCCAGCTGGCGGATGGCTCACCTTAAAGAAAAAGCCACCCGGTTGGATGGCTTTCTATAAAGTTACCAGAGGGTGAGTCACCCTTGGAGGGTGGCCCACCCTGAAAAAGTTATTTACCTACTGTAGCTCCGCTCAACATCATCTGCACACTCTCATTCAGAATAATATATTTATTAGCGATGAACAGGTCCATTTTATCGGCTGGCAATTTCAGCTCATAGGCATTGTCATTGCTGCCCATAATGACGTCAAAATCGGGGTTGTACCGGTTAAAGTCGCTCTGGTCCATCATAATATTCTTTACAATGGCGGGGGAGTAGTATTTACCAGACACCTCCATGCTTTTGGCATTTGACAGCTCGCTGGTGGAAAGTTTGCGGCTGAGCAGGTGCGTTGCGGTAACCCCTATTTGTTCGGTAACTTCTGCTTTGGTAAGCGTGGTTACGCTGCCCTGGCCTTCAAATATATAATGGGTGCCAATGAATTTCTTTACGTGCATCCGGGTTTCGGCCGGTAAATAGTATTGCAGTTTCCAGAAATTACGGCTGCCCTGGCTCTTTTTAATAGCCGCGTATACGTTGGCCGGTCCGCCGTTGTAAGCGGCAATAACCAGTAACCAGTCGCCAAATTCTCTGTATAGGTCGCGCAGGTATAAAGCGGCCGCATGCGTGCTTTTAGTATAGCTTTTACGCTCGTCAATACCACGGCCAACCTTCAGGCCCAGTAAGCGTGCGGTTTCAGGCATTAGCTGCCAGGGGCCCACAGCGCCTGCCCAGGAGGTGGCGGTTGACTTTAATTCTGATTCAATTACACAGAGGTATTTTAATTCTGAAGGAAGGCCATATTTCTGCAATATGCCATCTATCACATTAAAATAAGGTTTGGCCCAACTCTTCATTTTACGAAGGTCATCGCCATTTTTTTCCATGTAATCCTGCACAAATTGAATAGCGCGGGGGTTTAAACGAATGCCATTGGCGGAATTGTAACCCAGCTCGAAAGCGTGCGTTAACTCATCTTCCTTGGGATCAGTAGAGTCATTGGCAATTTTTCCGGGGAATTCGAACTGTTGCGAAAGCACAACTTTGTTCAGCTTTTCATTACCATTAAAAGGTGTAATTGCTATCCCGTTATCATTACTGTATGCCATGCACAACCATCCCAGGCCTAAACAACCCGAAATAAAAAGTTTTCGTTTCATTTTCGTTAGTTAAAAACTAAAAAATGATCGACCCGGCGGTATGGATTGAGATATGTTCTACACAGGATGAACGGATGAGAGTTTTCTTAGGATTCTTTGGAGTAACAGAACAGATTTAGCGCCGGGGGTCGAAGGGGTTTAGGCTTTTCATTTAGCCGGCATGTCTGAACTGTTGCATCCACTGTTGGGATAGCTGGAGCAAATATAACTCGGAAAATTGGTTCGTCATAATCTGCAACCCATAAGGCATGCCATTACTGTGCCAAAAGAGCGGGATAGAGATGGTGGGAATACCGGTGAGGTTCGAAAATACTGTAAAAATGTCAGCCAGGTACATGGAAATGGGGTCTTCCGTCTTTTCGCCAATGGTAAAGGCGGTAGACGGGGCGGTAGGCAGAAGGATCGCATCGAACTGGCTGAAGATCAGGTTGATCTTTTTAACCAACAGTTTGCGTACCTGCTGTGCTTTCGTAAAATACGCATCGTAATAACCCGCGCTTAACACGAAGGTTCCCAGCATGATACGTCGTTTTACCTCCCAGCCAAAACCTTCTGACCGGGTGGCACAATAAAATTCTGTTAAAGAGATATTTTTTTCAACATTGCGGTGTCCATACTTCACTCCATCGTACCTGGAGAGGTTGGAGGAGGCTTCCGCAGTGGTTAAAATATAATAGGCGGGAACAATGAAATCGAGGTATTCGAAGTCAACAGGCTCTACGGTATGGCCGTCGGCCTGCAGCTTTTTAGTGAACTCCAGAATGGAATCACGGATCTCTTTATCAAGGGCCGGGCTTTCCAGAGCTTCCTTGAAATAAGCGATCCTGAGCGGTTTGGAAGGCAAGGGGGTAAGATCGCTGTACGCATCCACCGGTTGCTGCGCGCCCGTGCTATCGAAATCATCGGGGCCTGCAATTACTTCCAGCACTTGTGCTACATCCGGAACATTGTTGGCGAAAATGCCTATCTGATCGAAAGAAGAGGCGTAGGCTATAAGCCCGTGACGGGAAATGCGGCCGTAGGTAGGTTTAAGTCCTACCACGCCACAGAAATCTGCTGGTTGGCGAACGGAGCCGCCGGTATCGCTTCCCAGGCTTACCATACACTGGCTGGCCTGAACAGCTACGGCAGAACCGCCTGAAGAACCACCGGGCACCCTGGTTTCGTCCAGGGCGTTGAGCACCTTACCGTACGATGAGTTTTCATTGGTTGAACCCATGGCAAACTCATCGCAGTTGGTGGACCCTATTATAATGGCTTCTTCGGCCAGTAATCTTTCAACAGCAGTGGCATTAAAAACGGGCTTGAACCCTTCAAGGATCTTTGACGCGGCGGTAAGCGGGTGATCTTTATAGGCAATTACATCTTTCAGTGCTATTACCACACCGTGTAATTTACCTGTGGGCTTACCGGCTTTGCGGCTGGCATCCAGTTCAGCCGCCCGTTTCAGTGCTTCCTCTGCATAAATATACACATACGCATTCAGGTGCCTGCGGGCTTCAATTTGCTGCAGGTAGTGTTGAACCGCCTCTACACACGTTGCCGTGCCAGAAAGCAGGTCCTGGTGATATTGCGTTATTGAGTGATACTTAAACAAAGGTTGTTACCGGGTTCGATAAAACAAATCGGTTACAGAATAAATTATGTGAGTCTGGACTAGTGAGCTGAAGTTGTAGAGGAGGCTTGTTTTGTGTCCTTCTCGTTAATGCCGTCTTCAATTTCTTTCTTCACATTGTTCTTAGCATCGTTAAACTCCCGGATACCACGGCCAATACCGCGCATGAACTCAGGAATTTTACGTCCACCAAACAGCACCAACACTGCCAGTACAATCAACAACCACTCGCTACCACCAGGCATTGAGATGAACAACAGGTTTACATTACTCAGTAACATGATAAACTTTTTAATTAGTTAGGAAACAAAATTACGCCCTTTTGGAAAGTAAAACGCATAAAAGTCGTGCAAATTACATGATACTAAGGGGAAAACCACCTTTTTGCTACCGGTTAACAAAGTATGATAGCTATTAATAAAAAGAAAAAGCGTTCTCCCAGCTGAACCGGGAGAACGCTTTTAACTATTTTATGTACAAGTGGTTATTTAGCCACTACAGCTGTGTTCATGCGTTTCTCTTTAATACGAGCGCTCTTACCACTGCGTTCGCGCAGATAGAAAAGCTTAGCACGGCGAACACGACCTGTTTTATTCAACTCAATAGAATCAATATTGGGTGAAAAAATAGGGAATGTTCTTTCAACACCTATACTATCGGAGATTTTACGTACAGTAAATGTAGCAGTACCACCTTGTCCCTGGCGTTTGATAACATCGCCACGAAAGCTCTGGATACGCTCTTTACCACCTTCGATAATTTTATAGTTCACAGTTATATTGTCACCCGCTTTAAACTTCGGGAACTCTTTTTTACCTGTCAACTGCTCATGTACAAATTGAACTGCTGCATTCATGACGTTAAAATTTGGGGAGGCAAAGGTAATTAAAAAATCGAATTTATCATTTTTAATTTCCTAAAACCCCCGATTTTCCTGGAATATTTCTTACTTGGCTACGTTTACGGCTCTTTTCTCCCTGATCACGGTAACTTTAATCTGTCCCGGAAAGGTCATTTCGGTCTGGATCTTCTGGGCGATGTCGAAACTCAGCTTGTCTGAATCGTTATCGGTCACTTTCTCTGCTTCTACAATTACCCGTAATTCGCGACCGGCCTGAATAGCGTAGGCCTTTTCAACCCCCTGGTAGCTCAGTGCCAGATTTTCCAGGTCTTTGATACGTTGCAGGTATTGCTGCATGATCTCTCTGCGTGCACCAGGACGGGCGCCGCTGATGGCATCACAGGCCTGTACAATAGGGGAGATCACATATTGCATTTCCATTTCATCGTGGTGGGCGCCGATGGCATTCACCACGGCCGGGTTCTCACCATATTTTTCGGCCAATTTGGCTCCCAGCAGGGCATGGCTCAGTTCAGACTCCTCATCGGGCACTTTACCAATATCGTGTAACAGACCGGCGCGTTTGGCCAGTTTAGGGTTCAAACCAAGTTCAGCAGCCATAATACCACACAGGTTGGCTACTTCGCGGCTGTGCATCAACAGGTTTTGACCGTATGAAGAACGGAAACGCATTTTACCTACGATACGAACCAGCTCTTTATGTAAACCGTGGATACCTAATTCAATTACCGTACGTTCGCCAATTTCAATCACCTGCTCCTCGATCTGGCGGCGGGTTTTTTCCACCACTTCCTCAATACGGGCCGGGTGAATGCGACCATCGGCTACCAGTCTTTGCAAGCTCAGGCGGGCGATTTCGCGGCGAAGGGGATCGAAGGAAGAAAGGATGATGGCTTCCGGCGTATCGTCAACGATCAGGTCAACACCGGTAGCGGCTTCAATAGCTCTGATGTTACGGCCTTCGCGACCAATGATCTGGCCTTTTATTTCATCGCTTTCGAGGTTGAATACCGTGATGGAGTTTTCGATAGCCTGCTCAGCGGCGGTACGCTGAATGGTTTGAATGATGATCTTGCGGGCTTCTTTGTTGGCCTTTTGACGGGCATCGTCAACAATTTCTTGCTGCAGGGCCAGGGCCTGGGTGTGGGCTTCCTGTTTTAAACTCTCAACTAATTGTTTCTTAGCTTCTTCTGCCGTTAAACCGGCAATCTTTTCAAGGCGGCGAATGTGTTCTTCCTGGTGTTTTTCCAGCTCGGTACGCTTCAGGCTTACTACTTCTATCTGGCGGTTCAGGTTTTCTTTTATTGCTTCGTTTTCCTTGATCTGTTTATCGAGCTGGTCGTTTTTTGCATTGATGCCCTGTTCTTTCTGACGGGCCCGGTTCTCACTTTCTCCCAGTTTGCGGTTGCGCTCTGTTACTTCTTTATCGTATTCGCTCCGCAGTGCCAGGAATTTCTCCTTGGCTTCGAGCTGTTTTTGTTGTTTAATGGTTTCTGCATTCGTTTGTGCGTCGGCAACAATTTTGCGGGCCTGACTTTCGGCCTCTTCGATTTTTAGTCTGGTGTTTTTGGCAAAAAGGGCTTTCCCCAGGCCAATTCCTGCGCCCAGTGCCAAAATACCTACTATTATAGTGGTTAACATACCTTGATCCATTGTGTTTTACATGTTTAAAGAATTCGGCATTATCTCTCCCTCTCTACATTTGGCAAGTATACCATAGTGAGACGTGAATGTGCGAAAATACAAAAAAAGAGGCAGCGGCGCTGCAAGCATTTTGAAGTCAGTTATTTGTAAATGGGGGTTATTTGAATTGTGTTTGATGTACGAATAATGGTTATTGGGTTATTGAGTGGGAGTTTGGGGATTTTGAGTTGGGGTTAGTAGGTTATTAAGTTATTAGGTCCTTTAAATCAATAACTTACAAACACTTACGAACTTATCAATCAGCCAACATTCTATCCAGCAGCTTCTCAATAGCACCAAGTTGCTCGGCTGTCTGATTATCAACCAATGGCTGGCTATCGCCGGCTTTTTGCTGGGTCGCGTACCATAACACTACCATGGCAACGTAGTCCTGCATATCCTTGCCGGCAAAATTGGTTTTGAACTCAATAATTTTATCGTTGATGAGCTTAAGGGTTTTGCGAACCACTTCTTCATCGTTAGGTTCAATCTTAATGCGGTAAGTACGATCGCCGATTAAAACATTTATGGGAATTAATTCTTCCATGAGCTTGCAATTTTGAAAAGCTTGTTTTACATTTATCCACACACAATTCACAGGACTACCTCGGGCTACAATTGGATCGTTTTGGATGGTTTAATGCAAATTTTCGTATTCTATGATTTCTCACCAAAACCAACCGATTAACATGTTCGCTAAAATCAGGTCGAACACCTTCATCGACGCGCTTACGCTGGAGTTGATGGCACCTATACAATCCAGCCTTAAAGCCATATTACGCGATGAACGTGGTTACGAATGTAGCCGTCTCGAAACCAACATACCTCAAGGCGATAAAACAGTTACCTGGAAAGGGTTGAACGATCTGCCGTATGGCGTTTATACCCTTGAGCTTTCCCAGGGGGATGATGAAATGAAAATGCGACTGGTAAAACGGATTTGAACGCGCTTACTCGCTTAGTAATGCAATACACCGGTCAATTTCCCGGATGTAGCGGTTGATCCTTTTTTCTACCTCTTTCTTCTCGCCGTCATTCAACTGACCGGTAACGGTTTGTAGTGCCGTCATTTTCATTTCCAGTTCGTCAATACGTATTAACCGGGCTTTTTCTTTATCGCGCAACGTAACCACCTCTCTGCTCAATTGATCATGTTCTTTTTGCAGCAGTTGATAACTATGTACCACCTGCTGCAATTTATCAGTGATCCGTTTCAGTTGTTCCTGTAATCCCTCCATTGAACAAATTTTTGCCTGGTTATAACTTCACAGGTCCCGATCATTTTCTGATCTCTGCCTGCAGGTTCGTTTCCAGGGCATTCATAATTTTATTCATCATACCGTCAATATCTTTATCGGTGGGGGTTTTTTCCTCATCGAGGAAAGTAAAGCTTACTGCAAGGGATTTTTTATCGGCCCCGAGTTTTTCACTTTCAAAAATATCGAACAGTTGTATCGACTGTAATTTGTCGAGTTTCACCTTTTTTACAGTGTTTTCAACGTCTGCAAAGGGAAGGGATTTGGGCACTACCATTGCCAGGTCGCGGCGCACGGGCAGCTGGCGTGGTAATTCTTTTGCTTTTATAGAGTTGGCGGAAATATACTTCAACATCAGTTCGAAATCCAGGTCGGCATAGAACACCGGTTGCTTAATATCGAACCGCTTTAATTCCTGGGCTGTAACCTGGCCAAGTGTTGCAATAACATCTTTATTTATGGTCACCTGCTGGGTGTTTGCCAGGTTGTTTTCAGCAGGTACGGGGGCAAAGGTTGCTTTAGAGATCCCAGTCAATTGCAATATTCGAGCCACAACGCCTTTTAAATAAAAGATATCTGAGGCTGTTCCTTTACCCTTCCAGGCATCATCCTGTACCTGGCCGGTGATGTATAAACATACATGTTCACGTTCGCTATACTTGCCGGGGCCTTGTGTGCTGTAGGTTTTACCGAATTCAAAGAAGCGAAGATCATTGTTTTTTCGGTTCAGGTTATGCGCAATTGCTTCCAGTCCGGTTTGCAGCATGGAGGGGCGCATAATGTTATGATCGGCGCTCAGGTTGTTCAACAATTTTACCGCGGTGCTCAGTTCTGTTTCATCAAAGTAAGCCGCATTGGTAATGGAGTTGGTGAATATTTCATTAAAGCCCAAACCAACCAGGTAGTCGGAGGTTTTTTCGCGATAAATATGTTTGCTGCGATTGGGTTCAACCGAAGGAGAAATGGTAATGGCTTTTGGGATCTCCACATTATCGAGGCCATCGATACGCATGATCTCTTCCACAATATCGGCCGGCAGGTGAATATCGGGTTTGCTGAGGGGCGCTGCTGCCACTACATCCTCTGCACTGTCTTTTACAATATCAAAACCCAGGCTTACCAGGATCTTTTTAACGGCATCTGCAGGATAGCTTTTGCCGCTTAGCTTGCGCAGGAAAGAATATTTCAGTTGAACCTGCGGTTGCTGTACGGGGTTGGGATATACATCTATAATGTCTGAAGCAATTTCACCACCGCCCAGTTCTTTTATTAGCAGGGCAGCGCGCTTCAATACGTTTACGGTATTGCTGATGTCAACATTCTTTTCGAACCGGGTTGCTGCATCGGTACGCAGGCCATGGCGGAAAGATGTTTTACGAATGTCAACCGGGTTGAACCAGGCGCTTTCTAAAAATATATTTTTGGTAGAAGCGGTTACACCGCTCTGTGCGCCGCCGAACACGCCGGCTATACACATGCCTTCACTGTTGCCATTGCAGATCATGAGGTCTTCGGCGCTGAGCTTTCTTTCCTTTTCATCGAGGGTAACAAAGGGTGATCCTTCGGCCAGGTTCTTTACCAGCACTTTTTTGCCGGTGATCTTATCGGCATCAAACGCGTGCAGGGGCTGACCGGTTTCGTGCAGCACAAAATTGGTGATGTCTACTATATTATTGATAGGCCGCTGACCAATGGCGCGCAGTTTATCCTGCAACCACTGCGGACTTTCTTTTACCGTAACACCGGAAATGCTTACACCGCTGTAACGCTTGCAGCCCCTGGTGTTTTCAATGGTCACTGCAATGGGGAGGGACGTATTTTCCACCTTGAAATTGTCAGTGGCCAGTGCTTTTACTTTCAGATCTTTATTATCGTGATAACTTAAATAAGCGCACACATCACGGGCAACACCCCGGTGGCTCATGGCATCCATGCGATTGGGGGTAAGGCCAATTTCATAGATCCAATCTGTATAGATCTTGAAGTAATCAGCGGCGGGGATACCCACTTTTACGTCAGCTGGTAAAACCATAATACCGGCATGGTCCTCGCTCAATCCAATTTCATCTTCGGCACAGATCATTCCATAGCTTTCCACCCCGCGGATCTTGGCAATTTTCATTGTCAGGGGATCGCCTTTTTTTGGGTAGATGGTTGTACCCACGGTTGCCACCACTACTTTTTGACCGGTTGCCACATTGGGAGCGCCGCAAACAATCTGCAGGGGATCGCCCGATCCTATATTTACTTTGGTAACTGTTAATTTATCGGCATTGGGATGTTTTTCGGTGGCCAGCACTTCACCGATCACCAGTCCCTGTAACCCACCTTTCAGGCTTTCATACCGTTCCAGGCTCTCTACTTCCAGTCCTACAGAGGTCAATAATTTACTAAGCCGCTCGGGATCAATGGTTACTGGTAAATAATCGTGCAACCAGTTATAGGAAATAGTCATGAATCAGTCTATGATTTTAATTGTTCAACGATGGCAGCAAAGATACAGGTTGCAGGTTACATGTTACAGGTTTGCCGGTTACCGGTTGCCATTTGCAATTTACCTGGTCTCAGTTTATAGTTAACGTTCAGGGTTTCGGGTTCCAGGTTCATTAGTTATTAAATTCATGAGTTCTTTAGTTCGAAAACTCTGGGCGCATTGCTCGCCGCCCGCGTGTCGCCGTTGCCGATTTTTGGCACCTCTCTGCAACCTTCCGTCTTTAGGTCATTCTAAGCTATTCTTAAGGTTATCCTAGGTTCATCCCAGGGTTTAAACCCTAGGATAACCCTAGGATAACCTTAGGATGACCTTAAGATGACCCTGGGATGAGAGGTTTCATTAAGGTGGTTAAGACCAGGATATAAGTTGCCAGATTCCAACCAATTGATTGAAAATCAGAGTGTAGAAATAAAAAACAGTGAGAAATAGTAAGTAAGCAGTGAACTCAGGAAGTCAGGACCCGGAAAAGGGCCAATGGAAAAGCAGACATGTAAATTGTAGTAAAAGCGAGCTTAATTCTTACAAACAATAAAACAGAAGGGGGGAATTTCGGCGGCGCTTAAAATGCGATGAATGCGACCTGGGCGTTGTTCAATACGGCCATTTTGCAGCTTCATTACCTCCACAGCGTGTGAAAAGCTAATAGCATGGGCTGTGAGCAGGTCATAACATAGCCGTTCGTAGTACAGCAGGTGCTGTGCTTCTTTGCTATTCTCTTCAGGCATCATTACTTCATAATGCCGCAACTGGTATACGCGCATGGTCGGTGTTGAAATTAAAGAATCTAATTTACGGTTCTCCGGGTAAATTTAAAATTTGAATCACATCTTTTTATTTGACGTTACCCGAATTCTATTCCTTGTCGTATATATACGCCAATTCTATGCCATTGGTTCAAAAAATTGCTGGAAAGTGGACGGGTGGCCCTTTGAGGGGTTGATTGATGGCTGAAACAGCTGCAAATAGGCGTTTCCAGCTATCGGCAATCATGAAAACCCTGTATGGATAAGCGTTTTCACCAGAAATATTGCGGAAAATCCCATCCCGCCTGCATCTTACTTACCCGTTCTTACCACCAAATATTCAGGCTATAATTCTTACGCACAGGGTGTGTGAATATCGTTTGAACAAAGGTGGCAAACTTTTGTAAATTGTGTATATATATCCTTGATACTGTGGATAAGTGCCCTATTTTTGTGGGTTCCCCTGTGGATTGTTGTTATTAAATATAGAACAGCAATTCTTTTTTCCGGGTATGAGAGGGGTATATATTCGCCGTCCTGACCTTGTGGGGTAACATTGCGTTAACAGTGCAGTAATATTCGCATAACAAACCTTATCCATCAACACTAACCCAGAGCGTCATTGGCTGGCAGTAATAATGAGAAGTGGTATCACGCACCAAGACTCACTTCAGCACCTTGAGAAATCCTGTTTGTAATTTTTTTCAAACCAATGGTTAAATTTTTGTAGACCGTTACCGATGGATTTAACGAACCTTAACAACAAAGACCGAAAACAGCGCCGCCGCAGCTCTATTGATCTGAGTACCATGGTGTATGGCAAAGTTCCCCCCCAGGCAAAAGACCTGGAGGAAGCTGTGCTTGGCGCCATCATGCTCGAAAAGAACGCTTTTGACGTAGCCGTGGAAATTTTGAAACCCGAGTGTTTTTATGTAGATGCGCACCAGCGGATTTACAAGGCCATGCAAAGCCTGCAGCAAAAAAGCCAGCCGATAGATATTTTAACGGTGGTAGAAGAGTTGCGCAGCAAAGAAGAGCTGGAAATGGTAGGCGGCCCCTATTACGTAACCCGTTTAACGAATTCAGTTGTTTCTTCTGCCAATATAGAGGCGCACTCAAAGATCATTTTACAGAAATTCATTCAACGTGAGCTGATCCGCATCAGTGGTGAAATTATTGGTGACGCGTATGAAGACAGCGCCGATGTATTCGACCTGCTCGATGACGCCGAGGCAAAGCTGTTCGAGATCACCAACAGCCACATGAAGAAGAACTACGACAGCATCGATACCATACTGGTGCAAACCGTACAACGGATCGAAGACATGCGTCACAAAACCGAAGATATTACCGGGGTGCCAAGTGGTTTCCCTTCACTGGATAAAGTGACCTATGGATGGCAGGGTTCGGATCTGATTATCCTGGCTGCCCGTCCTGCCGTGGGTAAAACGGCATTCGCCCTTAACCTGGCCCGTAATGCCGCATTGAGTAGTACCCGTCCAACCCCGATCGTGTTCTTCAGTCTTGAAATGAGCTCGGCGCAGCTGGTTACCCGTATCCTAAGCGCCGAAAGTGAAGTGTGGCTCGAAAAGATCTCGCGCGGTAAGATGGAAGATTATGAAATGAAGCAGCTGTACGCCAAGGGTATTCAAAAACTGGCGCAGGCGCCCATCTTTATCGATGATACAGCTGCCCTGAACGTATTTGAGTTGCGTGCGAAATGCCGCCGCTTAAAGACCAAACACAACATCGGCCTTATCATCATCGACTACTTACAGCTGATGAGCGGCGCCGGTAACGGTAAGAACACCAACCGTGAGCAGGAGATCAGTACCATTTCACGTAACTTAAAAATGCTGGCCAAAGAATTACATGTTCCCATCATTGCCCTGTCGCAGTTAAGCCGTGCGGTTGAAACCCGTAAAGATGGTAACAAGATGCCGCAGTTGAGTGACCTTCGTGAATCGGGCGCCATTGAGCAGGATGCCGACATGGTAATGTTCATTTACCGTCCCGAATACTACGATATTACTTCCAATGAAATGGGAGAAAGCAATAAAGGGGAAACCCACGTGCGGATAGCCAAGCACCGTAACGGTTCGCTGGAAACGATTAAGCTGAGAGCGCAACTGCATATTCAGAAGTTTGTGGAGTTTGAAGGCGATGACTTTAGTGGTTTAGGCATGGGTGGCGGCAGCTGGAAGCCAGTGCCTGATGGCGGTGGTAGTGGTGCAGCCGGTGGTGGCGATGATGGCGCCAAACTGTACATACAGGCCGGAAGCAAAATGAACGATATGCCTTACGGTGAAGACGATGATGCTCCGTTTTAATACAATATTGAACATTCGATATTCGAGATGTAAAGCCTTCCTTCTGGAAGGCTTTTTGTTTAGAGGCTGATTTCGGGAGAATGATTAAATTTGAGTAAAGTCATTGAATATGTCTGTAGCAGAAATAAAAAAGCACCTGTACAAAGCCATTGAAGAAATTGATGATGAGGCTTTTTTACAGGCAGTGTATACTATTATTTCTTCAAGAAAGGAGCAAGGTGTGACATATGAATTATCAGATGAGCAATTGCAGATACTTGAAGAAAGAAGGGAAAAATATATAAAAGGGGAAGGGGGAACGTACACCTGGGAGGAGGTAAAGGACAGAATCAGGAAAAAGAAATGACCTACAAACTGGAGATCAGCGGGGAGGCCGACGAAGATATCTTTGAGGCATATAGTTGGTACGAACAGCAAAGTCAGGGGCTGGGGGAGCGGTTCATTGGGGAATTGGAAGTCCTGTTCCATAAAATAACAGTAAATCCACAGCATTATAAAGTTGCCGATCAGTCTTCAGGCAAGCAGCTATTAAATCATTTCCATTCGTAGTTTATTTTGAAATTGTCAACAACAGCATTGTTGTGTACTCTGTATTTCATACCAAACGAAGACCCAACAAAAAATTTTAAGATGTAGCGTGGTACATAATATGCATTACTTTGCACCAAAGAACCGATAATGAACCTGCCGTTTTTTTATATTCCGGATATTGTTGCCAGGCAGCAAGAAATAGAACTGGATGAAGATACCTCGAAACATATAGTGAATGTGCTGCGCATGAAGAAAGACGAGCAGCTGCATTTGACCGATGGTAAAGGTTTTTTATTACTCACGTCCATTACTGACGATCATAAAAAGCGATGCAAGGTATCGGTGCTGAACGAGCAGTTTATTCCGCAAACAGGCCGTAAAACAAGCATTGCCATTTCCCTGCTTAAAAATGCCAGCCGCTTTGAATGGTTCCTTGAAAAAGCGACCGAATTAGGCATCACTGAAATTATTCCCCTCCTGTGCGACAGAACCGAAAAACAACATTTCCGGTTCGACCGCATGCAAAACATCCTGGTGAGCGCCATGCTGCAATCACAACAGGCATGGCTGCCCGTATTGCATCAGCCGGTTGGGTTTGGACAACTACTGAAACAGGAAGATATTATTAGCACCACACAAAAATTTATCGCACACTGTATACCGGGCGATAAACAATCCCTGGCCGCACTGGTGAACAGCTCACTTCCCAGCCAGCTTGTACTGGTTGGCCCAGAAGGTGATTTTAGTCCGGAAGAAGTGGCCTTTGCCACCGAACATTATTTTATGCCTGTTACGCTGGGTAGTACGCGCCTGCGTACAGAGACGGCCGGGATGGTAGCGGCGGTGTTGTTGAAGGCAGACACTCTAATCGCCTAAAGGGGAAGAAAGAAAAAGGCATCTGCTGGTTAACAGATGCCTCTGAAAAATATTGATTTACTCAGCTATGGGATTTCTCTGTCTTCTGCCCTCTGCCTTCTGCCTTTTTTAAACAGTGTTCTGCTCTTCTTTTTTAACAATGGGCTCGTTTAATTGAACCTTTTGTTTTTTGGCTCTTTTAAACATCCACATGTTCAGCATCTCCACACCAAACGAGAAGGCCATCGCAACATAGATATAACTTTTATCGATATGGCTTTTGTGAATAGGTTCCAGGCCTTCAAAGAACAAGCTGAAACCAACCATTAACAAAAAGGCCAGGGCCAGCATCTTTAAGGTAGGATGCTTATGGATAAAAGTGGCGATCTTATCAGAGAAAAAGAACATGATGATCATGGCAATGATAACGGCAACGATCATGATCGGTACATGTTTGGCCAAACCAACGGCAGTAATGATGCTGTCGAATGAGAACACCATATCAATAACTACGATCTGGACTATGATGGCCCCAAAAGATGATTGCCTGCTTTTATTCTCATACATGCCTTCATCACCTTCCAGTTTATCATGTATTTCCTTTACTGTTTTGTATAACAGGAATAAACCACCGGCCAGCATAATTATATTACGCAGGTTAAATGCATAATGGTTATCACGGAAATTAAAGCCGAACAATTCAGCGTTGCCATTCTTCACAAGCCAGCCGATAGCCATTAACAAACAGATACGAACGGCGATCCCGGCAATCATCCAGATACGGCGTGCCTTTAACTGATCTTTTTTCTGAAGGCGGCCCATTAAAATCGATACGAAGATCACGTTGTCGATGCCTAACACGATCTCCAGTACAGTCAGGGTTAATAAACTGATAAAGGCATCTACAGTAAAAAATTCTTGCATGGTGGTCGGTAATATAGGTGAAGCGCAAAAATAAGGTGGCAGGGCCAATAGGCAATGTGCAATAGGCAATATGCAAAGGCTGTACCTTGCTTTTACGCATGTACATCATTAGTAGGGGGTGAGTTCTAAATGTTTCAGGTACAGTAAAATAATATATAAAGTTAGACCAGCGGTGGCTGAAGGGCAGTTACAAGTTTCAGGTTACAGGTTGCAGGGATTGTTACGCTGGTTGTTGAAAGAACCTGGAACCTGTAACTTAAACAACATCATTTGTTCCCAGGTTTACCTGGTCGTAAGGCCGTTACAAATGTTTTTTACAATAGTTGGGCCTTCATAGATAAAACCTGTCCATACCTGCACCAGGGCGGCGCCGGCGGCCAGTTTTTCTTTGGCATCTGCAGCCGTAAAAATACCACCCGAAGCTATAACTGGTATTTGTCCATTGGTTTTTTCATGAATGTACCGCA
>JAJKIL010000086.1 GCA_021154515.1 Niastella sp.
GCTTTGATGAATTTTATTATTGATTACAGGGTGCGAAAGTCGGTAAATTATATCATACCCAAAAACCACCACTATAATTAAGTATAGAGCGGAAAACGGCAAGTGGAACGTTATTCCCCATTCCGGTTGTAACTACTTCTATTTCCATTGCTTGCAAGGATTTGGCCTTATGTGGAACATACCCGGTATTCAATTGCATGTAACCCTGATGATAAAACTATTAACACCCTGTGAAGAACTGTTTTGATGATTTTTTCACAGGGGTATTACTTTCGTAGAGGTTCTTATTAATAATTTGTTACGGTGCTGACTGAATGACATCATACCAATCAGTCAAACCCAGGAGACCTGCCGGTAACAAAGTATGTTTGGAACTTTCCCGATAAGGTACCGGCAAATGATTAATGCTTCAGCATTTCACGTGAAGTTATGGGGTTGCTATCTGCTGTCGTGCCGCATTTTTAACATTCTAACCACTATAGTAGTCATGCAGACCGAAAATGAAGTGTTGTTACAGGAAAACAAGGACCGTTTTGTTATTCTTCCAATAAAATATCCCACAATATGGGAAATGTATAAAAAGCATGAAGCCAGCTTCTGGACGGCTGAGGAAATTGATTTAAGTGGCGACCTGAAAGACTGGGCTGCGTTGAATGATGGCGAGCGTCATTTTATTTCACATGTACTGGCCTTCTTTGCCGCCAGTGATGGTATTGTGAATGAAAACCTGGCAGTGAATTTTATGAGCGAAGTGCAGTTGCCCGAAGCGCGCTGCTTTTACGGTTTTCAGATCATGATGGAGAACATTCACTCAGAAACGTATGCATTACTGATAGATACATATGTTAAAGATGTTAACGAAAAAGACAGGCTGTTCCACGCCATCGATACTGTACCAGCTGTTAAGAAAAAAGCGGAGTGGGCATTGCGTTGGATCGAACAAGGGAACTTCGCCGAACGTTTAGTAGCATTTGCAGCAGTAGAAGGTATTTTCTTCAGCGGTAGTTTCTGTTCTATTTTCTGGATGAAGAAAAGAGGGTTGATGCCCGGTCTTACATTCAGCAATGAATTGATTAGCCGTGACGAAGGATTGCATTGCGAATTTGCCTGCCTGTTATACAGCATGCTGAATACCAAACTAACACAGGAGCAGGTGTTCGATATCATTGGCGATGCCGTACGTATTGAAAAAGAATTTATCACCGAAGCATTACCGGTTGACCTTATTGGAATGAACGCCCGGTTAATGCAACAGTATATTGAATTTGTTGCCGACAGATGGTTGGGCGAACTGGGGTACCCCAAAATGTTCAACGCCACCAATCCGTTCGACTTTATGGAAATGATCTCGCTGCAGGGTAAAACCAACTTCTTTGAAAAGAGGGTGGGCGATTACCGCAAAGCCGGGGTAAATAATAGCAAAGAGTCGCAACAGTTTTCCCTTGATGAAGATTTCTAAGGAGATCGCAAAGGCCAGAGCGTAAAAAATCCAGCATCCCGAAAGATCGGAAATATTATTTGATAGCACTATAAACTCCATTGACATGAACGTATTAAAAAGGAACGGGAAAAAAGAAACAGTAAAGTTCGATAAGATCACGGCGCGTATTCAGAAACTGTCGTATGGATTGAGCCCGCTGGTTGATGTGATAGAAGTAACAAAAAAAGTAATTGAAGGTATTTATGATGGGGTTACCACCAGCGAGCTGGATAACCTGGCTGCTGAAACAGCCGCCTCCTTAACTACCAAGCATCCCGATTATGCATTGCTGGCCTCACGTATAGCAGTGAGCAACCTGCATAAGAATACCGAGAAATCATTCTCAGCAACCATGAAGCGGTTGTATGATTATACCGATTCAGCTACAGGCCGTAAAATGCCTTTGCTGGCCGATGACGTAATGGAGATCATCGAGGCCCATGCAGAGTTGCTGGATAGCTCTATTATTTACGACCGCGATTTCGGTTTTGATTATTTCGGTTTTAAAACACTGGAGAAATCATACCTGCTGCGGATAGATGGCGTAATTGCCGAGCGCCCCCAGCATATGTACATGCGCGTATCGATCGGTATTCATAAAGAAGATATTGAAAGCGCTATTAAAACATACAACCTGATGAGTGAGCGCTGGTTTACCCATGCCACGCCTACTTTATTCAATGGTGGTACGCCCAAGCCGCAAATGTCATCCTGCTTTTTGCTGACCATGAAAGACGACAGCATCGATGGTATTTACGATACGCTGAAACAAACAGCTAAAATTTCACAAAGTGCCGGTGGTATCGGTTTATCTATTCACAACGTACGCGCTACCGGTAGTTATATAGGTGGCACCAATGGCACCAGCAATGGTATTATACCCATGTTACGCGTGTTCAACGATACTGCCCGTTATGTTGACCAGGGAGGTGGCAAACGCAAAGGCGCCTTTGCTATTTACCTGGAACCCTGGCATGCCGACATCGTAGAGTTCCTTGATCTGCGTAAGAACCACGGAAAAGAAGAAATGCGCGCAAGGGACCTTTTCTATGCGCTGTGGATAAACGACCTGTTCATGAAACGCGTGGAATCGAATGGCGACTGGAGCCTGTTCTGTCCCAATGAAGCGCCTGGTTTAGCCGACACATTTGGCGATGAATTTGAAGCGTTGTACAATCGCTATGAAGCAGAAGGCCGTCAACGTAAAGTGATAAAAGCACAGGACCTGTGGTTTGCCATTTTAGAAGCGCAAATTGAAACCGGTACGCCTTACATGCTGTATAAGGATGCGGCCAACCGTAAGAGCAACCAGCAGAACCTGGGAACCATCAAAAGCAGCAACCTGTGTACAGAGATCCTGGAGTATACCAGCGCTGATGAAGTAGCCGTATGTAACCTGGCTTCACTGGCATTGCCCCGCTTTGTAAATGAAGGAAAGTTCGATTTCGATAAATTATACGAAGTAACCTACCACGCTGCACGTAACCTCAATCGCATCATCGATAATAACTATTATCCGATCGAGGAAGCAAAACGTTCAAACATGCGTCACCGCCCGATCGGGTTAGGCGTGCAGGGTTTGGCCGATGTGTTCATCCTGCTGCGTTTACCTTTTGAAAGCGATCTGGCAAAAATGTTGAACAAGAACATTTTTGAGACCATTTACTATGCAGCCATGACAGCCAGCAAGGATATGGCGATAGAGCAAGGCCCGTATGAAACCTTTGCCGGTTCACCCTTATCAAAAGGACAATTCCAGTTCGATCTGTGGAATGTAGAACCATCAAACCGGTACGACTGGAATGCATTACGTGCAGAAGTAATGAAACATGGCGTGCGCAACTCCTTGCTGGTAGCGCCCATGCCAACCGCTTCTACTTCACAGATCTTAGGTAACAACGAATGTTTTGAACCCTATACATCAAACATCTATGTTCGCCGGGTATTGAGTGGTGAGTTTATCATTGTAAACAAACACCTGTTGAAAGACCTGGTACAACTGGGTCTTTGGAACGAAACCATGAAGAATAAGATCATTGTTGCTAACGGTTCTATCCAAAGTATCAATGAAATACCTGCCGAGATCAAAGCGTTGTACAAAACCGTATGGGAAATAAAACAACGTCATTTGATTGACATGGCGGCCGATCGCGGCGCATTCATTTGCCAGTCGCAATCGCTGAACCTGTTTGTTGATAATCCAACTGTGGCCAAACTTACCTCCATGCACTTCTATTCATGGAAAGTGGGTTTGAAAACAGGGATGTATTATCTGCGTACACAGGCAGCTTCCCAGGCGGTGCAGTTCACCGTTGAAAAACAAGGCAGCCGTCAAATGGAGCCTGTAGTACCTAAATCAGGTGAAAGCAACGATGAGATAATAGAAGGCCAGGTGTGCACTATGGAAGAAGGTTGCGTTACCTGCAGCTCATAGTCTTCACAGCTCGAATATATACCAAGTATTGAACACAGAGAGCCTCCATAAGGGGGCTCTTTTTTTATGTGTTGGTTGTTTGAAAGTTATGTAGCCCCAGGGTTTTCTTAAGGTCCTCTTAGGGCCTTCTTAAGCTCATCTTAGGGTTTAAACCCTAAGATGACCTAAGGATAACCTTAGGATAACCCTAAGATGACCCTGGGATGGAACATGGGTAAGACATCCTTAATACGACTTAGCCAATTGGGTCAGTCACCAGCTTGCGGATTGGTTACCTGTTTATTTCCCTATATTTGCACTTCAGTTCTTTACTTTAACACTTGTTTTTAGGTTTCTCTTCTGACCTGAACGGGAGAAAATTAAAAAGGAACCGTGTGAGAATCACGGGCTGTCGCGCAACTGTATGTTGTAGTGGGGTATAGCCTCACAGCGCTGCATAATAAGCCACTGTATCAACCTCAATGGTATGGGAAGGCATGTAGCAAAACAACGAGCCAGGATACTTGCCTGAAAATTGAGACCAATGCTTTCGCGGTTAAAAAGCAGCAGTCAGGAACAGTTGATCACCTCACATTGTAACTGTTTCTCTCTAACACTTTATCACGAAAGCATACACATTAAACGTAAAGACATTAATACTATTCATTAATGTTTCTCAAAATGTTTTATGCGTATGCTAACACACAATCTTGGGTTCCCCCGTATTGGGGCGCAACGCCAGTTAAAAAAAGCCAGTGAACAATACTGGGCAGGTAACATTACCAGGTCTGAATTATTTCTTACCGCTAAAAAGATCAGGGAAGAAAACTGGTTATTGCAAAAGCAGGCCGGTATCGACATGATACCCTGTAACGATTTCAGCTTTTACGACCAGGTGCTGGATATGTCGTTGCTGCTGGGCGCTGTTCCGCCCCGTTATACGCCTGTGGCAACCGATATCAAAGAAAATACAGAGATTGATCTGTATTTCGCCATGGCCCGCGGTTATCAGCAACAGGGCCTCGATATCACCGCCATGGAAATGACGAAATGGTTCGATACCAACTACCATTACATTGTGCCTGAATTTACAGCCGGCCAGCAGTTCCGCATACTGAGTGATAAGCTGTTCCATGAATTCAACGAATGCCAGCGCGTAACCGGTACTACGCCTAAACCAGTTTTGATTGGGCCTGTTTCATATTTATTGTTAGGGAAAGAAAAAGACAACCAGCCCTTTGACCGGATTGACCTGTTAAAGCAGTTGTTACCTGTATACATTGAGGTGTTGAAGAAACTGGAAGAGAACGGCGCCATCTGGGTGCAGATAGATGAACCCTTCCTGGCAACAGATCTTACCGATAAACAAAAGCAGGCATTTGAGTATGCATATAAAGAGATACGCAAACAATGCGGCGACCTGAAAATATTGCTGGCAACTTACTTTGAAGGCTTACAGGAGAACACAAACCTGGCCGTGAACCTGCCGGTATGCGCCCTGCATATTGACCTGGTTCGGGCGCCACAACAGGTGGATGAAATAGTAAAAGCGCTGCCACCCAAACTGTCATTATCGTTAGGAGTGGTAGATGGCCGTAACATCTGGAAGAACGATTACAGCAAATCACTGGCCCTGATAGAGAAAGCAAAAGCAGTCATCGGAGAGGATCGCCTTATGCTGGCGCCTTCCTGTTCCCTGTTGCATTCGCCTGTTGACCTGGAAGGTGAGACTGCGTTGGATGCCGACATTAAAGACTGGATGGCTTTTGCCAAACAAAAGCTTTATGAGATCAATGATCTAAAACAAATAGTGGCCGGCAATAATGAATTGTTGAAGAAAAATACAGCCATCATAGAAAGCCGCCATAATTCAACCCGCATTCATAAGAAAGTGGTAAAAGACCGGGTGGCTGCTATTAAAGATGCCGATGCAACCCGCACGAGTGAATTTACCGTTCGCCAGCACATCCAACAGCAAAGGTTTCATTTACCATTATTCCCCACTACTACCATTGGGTCGTTTCCGCAAACAGAAGAGATCCGCCAGTTGCGCGCTAAATTGAAAAAGGGCGATCTGATGCAACAACAATACGAATCGGAAATAGAAGAAGCAACCATCTCCGCCATTCGCGTACAGGAGGAAATTGGGTTGGATGTACTGGTGCATGGTGAGTTTGAACGCAATGACATGGTGGAGTATTTTGGCGAACAGCTCGATGGCTTTCTGTTCACTAAGAACGGCTGGGTACAAAGCTATGGCAGCCGTTGTGTGAAACCACCGGTTATTGCAGGTGATGTAAGCAGAACCAGTGATATGACCGTTCGATGGAGCACCTTTGCACAGGCACAAACCAACAGGCTGATGAAAGGGATGCTTACCGGCCCCGTGACCATATTGCAGTGGTCGTTTGTACGGGACGATCAACCGAGATGGCAAACCGCATTTCAGATTGCCCTGGCCATCAGAGATGAAGTGGTGGCGCTGGAAAAAGCAGGCATCAAAGTAATTCAAATAGATGAGCCGGCTATTCGCGAAGGATTGCCATTGAGAAAGAAGGATGGCCCGGCGTACCTGGAATGGGCGGTAAAAGCATTTCGCCTCTCGGCCAGTGGGGTAAAGGATGAAACCCAGATCCATACCCATATGTGTTATAGCGAGTTCAATGATATTATGGAACACATCGCCAAAATGGATGCCGATGTAATCACTATTGAAACAAGCCGGTCGCAAATGGAGTTGCTGGAAGCCTTTGCCCGGTTCAAATATCCGAATGAAATAGGCCCCGGGGTATATGACATTCACTCCCCACGGGTACCCACAGTGGAAGAAATGACCTATTTGCTGGAGAAAGCAGCCGCTTTATTGCCGGTTAAAAACCTATGGGTAAATCCTGACTGCGGGTTAAAAACCCGCCGCTGGACGGAGACCATTGCCGCGTTGAAGAACATGGTACAGGCCGCGAGTGAAGCGAGGGAGAAAGTACAACAACCAGCATTACTCTAAGTAAGACCACTTTCATTTTAAGTTTCAGTTACAGGTTGCAGGTTACAGGGATATCCAGGGTTGGCGCCCTGTAACCTGTAACTTGAAACCTGTAACCCTTTTAACATAGCAAACAATGACCATCGAAGAAAAGATCCAACAATCCGAAACCCGGATATTCAAGGCCGTATTTCCCAACACCACTAACCATTATGATACATTGTTTGGTGGCACTGCCATGGCATTAATGGATGAAGTAGCATTTATTTGCGCCACCCGTTTTGCCCGCAAACGAATGGTAACGGTTTCCTCCGATAAAATTGATTTTACCAGGCCCATACCCGCCGGCACTATCATCGAGCTGATTGGCAAGGTTATTCATACCGGTAAAAGCAGTGTGCGGGTGCAGGTTGAAATATATATTGAAGAAATGTATTCATTTGAGAGGGAAAGAGCCATCAATGGCACCTTTACGCTGGTAGCCGTGGATGAACACAAGCGGCCGGTGCCTATTGTGTAATTCAGGCAGAAGGCAGAAGGCAGAAGGCAGAAGGCAGAAGGCAGAATGCAGAGAAAATGCCCGGCGATGCAAGGTCATGATTAATTTCAAATTTCGCGAGTCATCTTTTTGCCGTTTGCCGTCTGCCATGAAAATAGAGAAAACCGCCAATAGTCGGCAATCCAGATTAAAAAGGAATAATATGAGGGTTCTTTAACATTTCATAGACAAAAAATTATCAATTTTAAGCTATGAAACCCATTAATTTGTTTAAAGTTAAATTGCCCCATGAATTGCACCCGATTTTATAGATCCCTGATTGCTCTGGCTTTACTATTTTCCGGTTTAGGGGCCGGCTATGCTCAACAGATCGATTCAATGGTGAACCTGTACGGAGAAAGATATCCGCAGGAAAAGATATATGTTCACTTTGACAAACCGGCCTATAATACCGGTGAAACCATCTGGTTCAAATCGTACCTGTTTGCTGGCATTGTGCCCTCGCCCATAAGCAAGAACTTTTATGCCGAGCTGCTCGATCAATCGGGCAAGGTGTTACAACAGAAGATACTACCCATTTATGAAGGCTCTTCCGCGGGGAGTTTTGACCTGCCGGCCAATTCACCTCCCACAATCGTTTTCAGGGCCTATACAACCTGGATGCTTAATTTTGATACCACCTTTCTTTTCAGCAAAACCATTCGCATTCTAAATAAAACCGTTGCCGTTGCACCGGCTGCAACTGCCGCAACCACGCAGGGCGGGGCCAAACAAACAGGCGCCAAACAACCTGCTGCAACTGCGGCTGCCAGCAGCAACCCTGCATCAGCCGTTAACCTGCGGTTTTTCCCCGAAGGCGGTGATATGGTAACCGGGCTTGAATCGGTAGTAGCAGTTAAAGTAACCGACGAATTCGGATTGCCGGTTTCTGCAGAGGGTGCTATCAAAGACAACACAGGCGCCACCGTAACTACTTTTGGCACCGTGCACGATGGGATGGGGCGCTTTCCGATAGAACCCCAGGCCGGTAAAACCTATACGGCCGAATGGACAGATGAAAAAAAGCAAACGCATAAAACGCCATTTCCTCCTGCCAAACAGACGGGTGTAACGTTGCAATGCGCTTCTACCGGTAGCCGCGAGGCGTTTATAATAAGAAGGTCACAGGATGCCACGGACGAATTAAAAACCCTGTACCTGTTGGGTTATTTCAACTCTCAGGTAGTATATAAAGCACGGCTGAACCTGCAGCAGAATTTTA
>JAJKIL010000087.1 GCA_021154515.1 Niastella sp.
CCGAATCTGGCAGTCCTACCACAGGAGTATGGAATACCAATGGCGGTTTCGATTGGGAAGGTAAGGACCCTAATTTTGCTGTTGATTTCCCTAACAATGCAACCACTTGGGAGTATGGCAAAACCATAGGCTGGAAAATAAAACAGGGGCGCGACTTCTCCCGGGAGTTTGCCACCGATACTTCCGCTTTTATTTTAAACGAATCGGCTGTAGCCTTTATGGGTTTAAAAGACCCTGTAGGCAAGATCATTCATTGGGACCATAAACCCTATACAGTTATTGGGGTGGTAGAAGATATGCTGGTGCAATCGCCTTATAAACCGGTGCGGGCCTCTCTATGGCATGTTTCACCAGAGCAGCAGAATATATTCATTATGAAAATGAACCCTACCTGGAGTGTTAGCAGAGTGCTGGCCAAAATAGAAAGCACCTTTAAAAAATACGATCCGGCCTCACCCTTTAAAGTTCAATTTGCCGATGAGCAGTTCGCCAACAAATTCGATAACGAAAAACGCATTGGTAAACTGTCAACCTTTTTTGCTATACTCGCGGTCTTTATTTCCTGTCTTGGTTTGTTTGGATTAACCTCGTTCATGGCCGAACAACGGGTAAAGGAGATTGGCATCCGCAATGTGCTGGGTGCTTCGGTACTAAACATCTGGCAACTGCTCTCAAAAGATTTTATTCTGTTGGTAAGTCTTTCGTGCCTGATAGCCATTCCCATTGCCTTTTATTATATGCATACCTGGTTGCAGAAATATGATTTCAGAACCGATATTTCGTGGTGGGTATTTGCCGTGTCGGCAATTGGTGCGCTGGTGATTACTTTGCTCACCGTAAGTTTTCAGGCCATCAAAGCGGCCCTGGCCAACCCGGTAAAAAGTTTGCGTACGGAATAATTTCCTACTTTCGGCCCATGCCATCAAAAAACCTTGTAGTTAAAACCCTTAATGAATTGTATGATCTCATGGGGCTTTCCCATGAGATCATCGACCAAACCTCGGGATTCTCTATCCTGTACCTGCAAGACCTGTTCAAAGAATATCCGGTTTCCTCCATCCCCTTCCGGCCCAATTTCTTCAGTTTTCTTTTTATCAAAGATGCTTTTGGCAATTACACCATCGATGACCTGAGTTTTCCGATGGTTCCCGGCACTGTTTATTTTACCAACCCCGGCAACTTCCGCAAATTCGAATGGCATAAGGTTACGGAAACCTGTCTCGTTGTTTTTACTGAATCTTATTTAAAAGAACAGGTACATCCTGATGTCTATCGCGAATTCTCCTTCCTGCTAACCGAAACGGTAGAGCCCCGGGTATTGAAACCCGATCAGTTTGCGATCATTGAAGAATTGTACAAATTTATTTATCGCGAACACCATGGCGATTCGCCCTATAAAAACAAGATCATCGGCAGTGCGGTTGTTACGCTTTTATTAAAGATCAAAGAATATTTCTTCCAGGCTTACAACCCTATTTATGAAGGTAACCGCAGCTCACAGATCGTAAAAACCTTTAAACAAAACCTGGAAAAACATTTCCGGGACCTGGCAAACGGCAAAACCGACACCCAGCTACGTGTACAGGATTATGCCGATAAACAATTCCTCCACGTAAACTACCTTTCCAGTGTAATCACCAGTAAAACGGGTAAATCTATCAGCGCCTGGATCGCCGATAAAACCATTGCCGAAGCCAAGGTACTATTGCAGGATAAACAAATGAATATTAAGGAAATCGCTGGTAGACTGGGCTTTCTCGAAGCCTCCCATTTCAGCAATTATTTCAAGAAACACACCAATCAAAGTCCGGCCGACTACCGCAAACAGCTGGTTTAACCACATTCTTAGAATTTTGCAACTCTTGCTGTAATCTTTGTACGTTTCAGGAACCGTTCATGGGCCATCTTTGTGTTATCAAATCAAACAATAAAACAAAGAATTATGAACAGGTTAAATAACAAAGTAGTATTAATTACCGGCGCGTCAAGAGGTATCGGCGCTGCAACCGCTCACCTGATCGCCAGCGAAGGCGCTAAAGTAATCGTTAATTATTCAGGCAGCCAGGCTGAAGCCGAAAAAACCGTACAGGAAATAAAAGATAATGGTGGCGACGCCATTGCCCTGAAAGCCGACGTTAGTAAGGCCGCTGAAGTAACTGCGTTGTTTGATGCCGCCATTACTCACTACGGAAGAATTGATGTGCTGATCAACAATGCCGGTATCATGATCACCAAACTGTTGAAAGATACAACCGACGAAGACTTTACGCGTCAGTTCGAAATAAACGTTCGTGGTACCTTTAACACCCTGCGCGAAGCCGCTACCAAACTGGCCGATAATGGTACTATTATTAACACGTCTACTACATTGACCCGCGTAATGGTCCCTACTTATGGAACCTACGCTGCCAGCAAAGCTGCGGTTGAACAAATGACCCGCGTATTTGCCAAAGAAATGGGGTCAAGAGGCATAACCGTAAATGCAGTATTGCCTGGTCCTACCAGTACCGAATTATACCTCAAAGGGAAATCACCCGAAATGATCGCTCGTCAGGCAGCATTGAATGCGTTCAACCGCCTTGGTGAAGTGGATGAGATTGCCAAAGTGATCGCCTTCCTGGCCAGCGATGATGCCAAATGGATCAGCGGACAAACCATCGGCGTAAATGGCGCTATGGCTTAACAACCCTCACTAAACTTTCAACCATGCACAGCTCAACTGTATTGATTGCCGTTGCTTTGCTCACCGGCTGTATGGGTGCAGCAGCACAAAAGGAAAACAATAACTTAAAAACTATAAATATGGACACCAGCAAATTGAGCAACCCAACCGTAAAAGCAGCCTTTCAGGCCTGGCAGGAAGGAGATTCAACATTATGGCTTTCTTATTTCACCGCCGATGCGCAGTTGCTGGATGATGGTCATCCCCGGGACTTTCCCAATTTTTCTACCGAGGCCATTGGTCACGAACGGTTCACCAGTATTGATATTGTAAAAGACAGCGGCCGTTCTGTCTATGGACAATTTCATAGCGATACCTGGGGTGATTTCAAAACCTATTTCAAATTTCACCTCGATGCCAATGGTAAAATTTACAAACTGGAAATAGGACAGGCTGAATATTAATTTGTAAAATATTACACCTATGAAAGACCGATCGAACTAACCGTTCGCACAGGAGAGACTTATCATTGATAAGGCTCTTTTGTGTTGGGAGAAAAAAGGGACCCGCCGGATCCCTTTCATTCTAATTTGCAGCTCTTGCTTTCTCTATTTTTTCACGTAACTGATGGGCCTCCTTTTCAGAATCAGCTATATGGTATACGTTGTGCTCGAGATGATCGTAAAACAGGAGAAATTTCTCCTCGTCAATTTTTCTGAATTTGAGTTCAATACCGATCCTGGTGGTAACGTGTTCCTTTTTCTGCTCCTTCCCATCTATAATAAATGGTTGCTTAACATTCACCACCAGGTTTCCACTGACTGCAGCGAGCGGAAATACCTCAAATGAAAAAATGCCTTTGTGTTCAACAATCAACAACTGGCGGGCTTTTTCATCGATGATCACTGTTTGATGGATCAGTTGTTTACGATAATAATTGGTAATACCGGTTTGCCGGGTGGCTTCTGCTATATAGGCATTTATTCTTTTCTGTTCCTTTTTTCTCCGCCTTTTACTGGCGTTATTCAATATTATAATAACAGCTGCTATAGGTACTAATAGCATTAGTACAATCACTACATCTGACATAGTTCAATAAGTTTAGGTAATACGATTCCGTTAATGATCGTTGAGACCATTAAACAATAGGGTTCTGTTCCAAAAAAACAAAACAACTTACCAGAAGTAATGATTGGGAAATAATAGTAACCGGATAAACGAAGACCAATGTGGAGTGGGAAAAGCGTTGATGCGTTTACGCAGGTCGCCGGAAATATAATCACTAAGGCGAGCCACCATAATGGAACCATCTGAATCCCGGTGGTCCCTTATATTAAACGCAACGCAATTAAACTGAAAAGTATTGGCTACTTCAGCAAAATGATTATGTAAAATATCATTAGCTAATAATGAAGCACTCTTTTCGTGGGATATAGTATTCGTTGGCGACGATGTTCCTGCATCAGCAGTAAAACCCGTTACCAGTTGAACAAATAATAGTAGTAGTGTAAATAAATATCTCACTTGGCAAATGTAGCCTAATATAGGCGCAAATCAAAGCGAATGCCTGCTAATAAACAAGTCATCCTCATAATATTAACACAATTGTTCCGGCAATAATTAACAGGGCGCCGATAGCTGCTTTTAGCGTAAGAGCTTCCCCTAATATTACGACAGACAATACAATAGTCAAGGCCACGCTTAGTTTATCAACCGGTGCAACCTGCGACACTTTACCTACCTGTAATGCTTTGAAATAAAACACCCACGACAACCCGGTTGCAATGCCGGAGATGATAAGAAAGATCCAGTTTTGTTTCGACAATGCAGGCAATCCTTTTTCTTCACCTCTTGCCAAAACAATACCCCAGGCTACCAGCAGAATAATAATAGCCCGTATAGCTGTGGCCAGGTTTGAATTAACACCCGTTATTCCAATTTTTGCAAAAATGGCTGTCAACGAAGCAAACAGTGCAGATAGCAATGCATATATCCACCACATAAAATATAATTTAAGAAAAGAGTAACCCCTATAAAACAGTTACTGTATGGGTTGGCTTTTTATGTCGCAAACAGGTGATCTTTCCTGAAATATAGCCCAGCGCCAATGCAAGCGGATAATCCGCCACCCAATGTACTTCCGTATTTACCATTGCCCATCCTGTTAGTCCGATCAGGCTGTAGCCAAGAATACCGATCCATTTCTTTTCGGGGTAATTGGTTGTAAGCACTGTAACTGTTGCCATCATGGTTGCCAGATGGCCTGAAGGAAAAGCATCATAATTACTGGTATTAACCTGGTATTCTTTAAACGAAGGGAATGGGCGCCAGGCTCCGCCAGGTTTTGTACGCATGAACGGACTTTCTCTACCCGTCATACGTTTTAATACCTGCGTAGTAACACCCATAGTAATAAATGTTTCTGCAATATCGCTGGCGGTTTGCAAGGCCCGGTTGTCCTTGTTTATTTTTCCAAAGATGAACAATCCACTACCCACCAACAAACTGGTGCCCCCTTCACCCAATTGGTACAACGCCGAATTGAAATTACGCGGCACTTTAATGATTTTTGTGTCACCTATTTTCAGCGGTACACTGTAATCAGTTTGTGATTCCAGGTGAATATGATCCGATGCGCGTTTAACCGCATCCAGAATTGGCTGATCGTATGGTATCAATATCGCAGTAGAGGCGGCTACCACACTTAACCCAAGCAGGTTCTTTTTTTGAAAGGGCGATTTGCCTATCTGCACCAGGTCATACGGCACATGGGTAATAAATCCCCATTTTTGAGGGCGCTCATAATAATTGTTCTTCGTCAGCGTAGCCGTATCCTGTCCTGCTGCATATTGATACAGACAAATAATGCATGCCAGCAGGGTCGCTTTATTCTTCATATGCCGGAATATTTACACTATTATAAAGCTATCATTATTCTTCCTAAAAACGCATGCCATTGGTTTTGATACAATGTGAGTGCGTTTTATTATTTTTATGGCTAACACCCGATCCATGCAGCACCTTTTTATCCAATATGTTTATCTCATTTTAATTATTCTGGCCCTGGTTATGTTTGCCAACCGGCTGCGACTGGCCTACCCCATCGTATTGGTGGTGGGCGGACTGGCGCTCAGTTTTACGTCTACTTTTTCAAACATCACTATAGATCCCGAACTGGTTTTCTTTATATTTCTGCCGCCCCTGTTGTTTGATTCTGCCTGGCAGGTGTCGTGGAAAGAATTCTGGAAATGGCGGCGCGTCATTACCAGTTTTGCATTTCCCATTGTAATTCTTACCTCCTCAGTTATAGCCCTTGTATCGTGGGCCTGCATACCTGGTTTTACCCTGGCACTGGGATTTTTATTGGGGGGTATTGTTTCCCCGCCCGACGCCATTTCAGCCAGTACCATTATGAGGCAGGTAAAAGTACCGAAAGGCCTGGTGAGTATTGTTGAAGGTGAAAGCCTGCTCAACGATGCCTCTTCGCTTATTGTTTTCCGGTTTGCCATTGCCGCGGTGATCACCGGGCAGTTTCATATGTCAGAAGCGGTGGGCAGTTTTTTCCTGGTGATAATAATGGGTACACTGATCGGCCTGGCCATCGGTTTTATTTTCTACGCTATTCATAAATGGCTGCCAACGACACCCAGCATCGAGATCATTCTTACCCTGGTAACGCCCTATTGCATGTATTACACGGCGGAGCATTATCATTTTTCAGGAGTACTGGCGGTAGTAAGTGGCGGTTTATTATTATCGGCCCAACGGCACCGCATGTTAAGCTATCGCAGCCGGATTGAAGGGGTAAACGTATGGGCTAATATTGTGTTTGTTTTGAACGGACTTGTCTTTTTATTGATCGGATTGCAATTACCGTCCATTGTAAATCAGTTGGGTGATATCAGTTTGGGCAGGGCCATTGGCTATGGGTTGACTATTTCCCTGGCCCTAATCATTTGCCGCCTTCTTTGTACCCTGGGAGCATCTGTATTTACCGTATTTATAAGCCGGTATATTACAGTAGCAGATAACAGCCCGGGTTGGAGAAATCCGCTTGTCATTGGCTGGGCCGGCATGCGCGGCGTGGTATCGCTTGCAGCGGCATTGTCTATTCCCTTGCTTATGAATAACAACCAGGCATTCCCTTATCGCAACCTGATTCTTTTTATAACGTTTATTGTCATTCTGGTTACGTTGGTTTTTCAGGGACTTACCCTTCCCTGGCTTATCAGGAAATTAAAACCAACACCGGTAAGAAATACCATACCTGAACATATCCAGGAGTTGAACATTCAAAAAAAGATTGCCAAATGTTCCATTGAATTCCTGGAAGAAAGATCAAATAAAGGAAAAAATGTCAGCGAGCATTTGAAGAACCTGCATGAGCGGTTGAAGATCGATCTAAAATTACTGACCGAACAATTGGATTCATCGTCAGAAAACAGCCCGGAAAGGGGAATCCGGAACTTTCAACTCATTTACCTGGAACTGTTGGAAAAGCAACGCACTACCCTGAACAAAGTGAATCACCTGCAGGAATACGATGAAGAACTGATCAGGAAATACATGTCGCTGATTGATATGGAAGAATACAAGATCAGGGAAAAAATGGTTGAAGAAAGTTCGTAAGTTCTTTAGATATTGAGTTTGTAAGTTATTGAGTTCGGGGTTGCCACGAAACAAGTCAACTTGTTAACTTGTCAACCGTGTCAACTCAGGTAAGCTTCTTATAAGGATAATGCCCCTTAATAACCTTATTCAGGTAAGTTCCCTTGGAAGTGGCCTTTTTCATGGCCTCATAAATAGCGGCCGGAACTTTCAGGTAATCGTATATTTCCCCGGATGTGAAAATGATCCGCAGGGTAGACGATTTTGCGAAATAATCCATATGAGCTACCACCGACGAAGGCATACCATAGCTGCTAAAAAACCATGCCCACCCTCTGGCATAAAATTTATTCTAATAGGGGATGGCAGTTATTTCACAAAGGAAAAAAACTGTTGCTGCACGCCGGAGCAAAAACGCGGCAACTACCGGTAAAGCAGGCGTAAAAGCGCCCTTTCCTACCGGTTTCTCCCCCATGCTGGCCACCCTGGTTGATAAACCTTTTGATGCCGACAACTGGTTGTTCGAAGTAAAGTGGGATGGCTACCGGGCTGTGGCGCATTGTCGTGGCAAACAAGTATCGGTCATATCGCGCAACGATAAATCGTTCAACGAAAAATTCTATCCCATCACCGCTGCCCTGGAGAAATTGAACCTACATGCAGTGCTGGATGGAGAGATCATTATTTCGAATAAAGAAGGCGTCTCCAGCTTTGGCGATCTGCAAAACTGGCGCAGCGAAGCAGATGGAGAATTGCTGTATTATGTATTTGACCTGTTATGGCTGGATGGTTATTTGCTCATTGACCTGCCTTTACAACAACGCAGGGAAATACTAAGAAAAATGCTGCCGCAGCATCCAACAGTGCAGCTCAGTCAATCCTTTAATGCCCCCGGTACTACTTTTTATGACATTGCCAAAGAGATGAACATGGAAGGCATCATTGCCAAAAAAGCCGATAGTGTATATATGCCGGGTGTTCGCTCAAAAGACTGGCTGAAGATAAAGATCGCAAAGCGGCAGGAAGTAGTGATCGGTGGCTATACCCGCAACGAGGGTTCTTCCAAATTATTCAGCTCGCTGCTGGTGGGCGTATTTGAAAATGGGACCCTGCATTACACCGGCAAAATAGGTACAGGCTTTACTGATAAAGACCAGCGTGCCATGATGGAACAGTTCAAACCACTGGTGCGTAAAAACTGTCCGTTTGAAAGAGAACCCGATTATAACAAGCCATCCCGGTTCCGACCCAATCCCCCGAAAGCATCCGCTACCTGGTTAAAGCCCCAATTGGTTTGCGAAGTAGCATTTGCCGAGATCACCAGTGATGGCGTAATGCGTCACCCTTCGTTTGAAGGTATGCGCATTGATAAAAAAGCAACAGACGTGAAAGCAGAAAAAGCAAAGCCGCTGAATAAAGTAGCACCTGAATCCATTCTTCATAAAGAAAAAATAATAACCCGCCGCAATGAGGCGGAGCGTAAAACCTTATTAAACCCCGGCGAAAAACAACAGGAAAGAACCATCAACGGGTATAAATTAAAATTCAGCAACCTCAATAAAATATACTGGCCCAAAGAAAAGATCACCAAGCGCGATATGCTGAATTATTATTACCAGGTGGCCCCCATTATTTTACCTTACCTGAAAGACCGGCCTCAATCAATGAACCGGTTTCCCAATGGTATTGAAGGCGAAAGCTTTTATCAGAAAAATGTGGAGGGCAAAATACCTTCCTGGATCAACACCTTTCCCTATACCGATAAAAGCGTAAAGAAAAGCTTCCTAGTACCGGTGCGGGAAGCAGATGTGTTATACATGGCTTCGTTGGGTTGCATTGAGCTGAAACCCTGGAGCAGCCGCGTGCAAAAACCCGACAATCCCGACTGGTGCATCATTGACCTGGATCCCGATACCAATACGTTCGACCAGGTAATAAAAACCGCCCAGGTTACGCACGAGATCCTGGAAAGCGCCGGCATTCCCAATTACTGTAAAACATCTGGTTCAACCGGCATTCATATTTACATGCCACTGGGAGCAAAATACGTTTATGAAGATTCCCGGGAATTTGGCCGCCTGATCGCCACCATCGTGCATGAACAAATACCCCGGTTCACCAGCATTGAGCGGCAAACGGCCGATAGAAAAGGAAAGATCTATATCGACTTTTTACAGAACCGCCCGCAAGCTACTCTGGCATGCGCTTATTCTTTACGACCCAAACCCGGGGCTACGGTTTCCATGCCCTTGCATTGGGAAGAAGTAAAGAAGGGGCTTAAAATGAAAGACTTTACCATCCGCAATGCGGTGTCTCGCATCAAAGAACAGGGAGATATTTTTAAGCCGGTTCTGGGCAAAGGCATAAATATGAAAAAAGCAATCGACTCCCTGCAACAACTTTTTCATTCAA
>JAJKIL010000088.1 GCA_021154515.1 Niastella sp.
AGACAATACCTGGCCTGCGATTCTTTTGCCGTTATCCTGGACATTAATGTATCCAACTACAATCCTCCTTATACTATTACGGCCAAGATGCCCAACGGCTCGGTTATGACGCATGTGCTCACCGCTCCTGCTGTTAACGCCGGCAATTTTAAAGATACTTTCCGCATCCGGTATCATCACATTACGGGCACTCCCGATATCATGCAAACAACCGTCACCAATAAGTGCGGTTTTTCTTCAAATGGTGGCGTTCTGCTGTCCGAGTCCATGGATATGTCGGCCAATGGTACACTCCCGTCAGGTTGCGGCGATCAATACACGTATACATTTGACGATCCTAATTTTTCACAGCCATTGCATTGCGGCACTATAACTTATACACTGGTAAGCCCTTCCGGCGCCGTGTTGGCCACGCAAACCAATAATTCCATGTTTTCCGGTTACCCGGGCGGTACCGGTTATAAAGTGATAAGAGAGGATTGTTGCAGAAAGGATACACTACTCTTTGACTGGGCCGTAGCGCCTTCATTTAAAATATCCTATACTCAAAATTTGCCGTATGCCTCCTGTAAGGAGGGAACAACCACGCTCTATATACAGTACAATTATGGTAACCGGCAGGCTGATATCGTACTGGTATCCGGCCCTCCTTCCGTGACTTTTGCCGACGGCAAGGTACACACCTATACCTACCCTGATACCACCAGAAATGTGTATTCCGGAGCGGGACTTGGTTATTTTGGACCTGGCACCTATAAGCTATACGCCATCGATCATTGCGGGAACAAGGACAGTGTTACGGTCACATTCGGGCCTACGGATGTGCGCCATTCCATATTCGGGGCCACATTGCTAAAAGGGTGCACGGACAACAATAAGATCCTGTTGAATGCCACGTCGAACGGATCATGGGCGGCTGCCAATGTAACCGTCAATTCAATCTATAACAAACCCTTCACCACTTCAGCTACCAGCTTTAACGACTCGCTTGTAAACCTTTCGGCCGGCACCTACTATGCGACCTATCAGTACCAGAATGGCTATTATCCGGCATTCGTGGGAATGGCCGATCCGGGCTGCGATGTTATTACAGACACCATCATCGTTCCGGTTTATACACAACCGGCGTTTAGTCCCTCAGCTGCCGTAGCCCTTTGCGGTACTACCAGGCAGGTAGCGCTGCTGCCCGACAGCACCGGCGGGGTGGCGCCTTATCAATACCGGATCATCGCAGGGTCAACCACTACCTCATTGCAGCCCAGTCCCGTATTCACAGGTCTGGCGCCAGGCACCTACACATTTCTGATGTCTGATGCCTGCCTCAACAGCTACTCGCGCAACATTACCATCGACACGCTGGCTATGCCCAACGTTGTTACTACCGGCAGTACCTGCGTTGGCGCCGCCGCCACGTTCACCCTTCCGGCCAGTCCTTTCTACAGTTACACCTGGTTGCGTCCCAACGGCAGCACCAGCACCGGAAACACGCTTACCATAAGCCCTGTTACGGTTTCAGACACGGGAACATATAAAGTAACCGTTAACAGCACCGTAGGCGGTTGTACTAACACCAGCAGTAAAAGCTATAAGTTAAGCGCCTGCCAGGCACTGGCCGAATCCCTGCTGCACTTCAGCGGTCAGCGGAAAAACAGCCAAATTCAACTGACCTGGCAAACAGCCGATGAAATAAATATGAGTTATTATATCGCAGCGCGAAGCACAGATGGTTTTGTATTTACGCCGGTGCAGCAGGTAGCCGCTAAAGAAGGAATGCTGAACACATATACGGTCACCGATACACATGTTCCTGCAGGAATTGTTTATTACCGGCTACAGTCGGTTGAAAGGAACGGTACCAGCAACTATAGTAACATTATTTCTTTCAACCATGTCAATGCACAGCCCTTCAATGTTTATCCCAGCCTGATTACCGGCAATACCCCGGTTTCGGTTTCCTGCTCCGTTAACAGCCATGCTATCTTTATTCGGGTGATTGGTATGGATGGCAAAGTATGGCAAACCATCCCGGTGGCTGCGGGTGTAACCAAAACCAGTATCGATGTTAGTACCCTGGCAAAAGGCAGTTACTTTGTTGTTTTCACCGGCGCCGGCAATGCAATGACAACTCAGATTTGGAAGGAATAGATGCCGATTTAATTGTAATTTGGACTTTTATAAACTTTTGTTCCATATAGAACCGTATGGTATTCCCCCATTCCCGGCTGCTTGTATTATCTGCTTTGTGCATGTTGATGTTCATGCTATCAAAGGCACAAACCAACCTGCCTGATTATAGCGTTGTCAATTACAACAGCGATAATGCACTTCCCCAGAACAGCATCAATGACATGGTTTTCGATAGCCATGGCTTTCTATGGCTGGCTACTGAAATGGGAATGGTACGCTTCGATGGGCAACATTTCCGGGAGTATACAATGGGTAATTCCCCGGCCTTATATAATAACAGGTGTGCCCTGGTTAAATCAGGGAAAGGCAAAATACTGATTGAACCTTCTTATTCCAGCCACCAAATCCTTACCGTTACAAATGATTATCAGTTAAAAGCCGACAGTCTTCTTTCTGCGAACCCATATCAATGTAACCGGTGGAGCAACTGTATCTTTTACTATGATAAGATATTTAAAAAATGGGGCCATGATTCAACAGCTTTTAAAGGACTGTTTCACAGGTTGGACCTGAATGGCGACCTGGTAACAGAGAACGAAAGACAGGCTTATGTAAGAAAAGATTCAAATTGCTATTATCTCAATGATAACACGGCCGAAGTCCGGCTGCTGAAAGAAACAGAAGGCCATGCATTCAAGATCCTGTTCATGGTAGAAGATGTATGTTTCTATTTCGACCGGCAAAATCACTTGTATGCTTACAGACAGGGCCGACTGCAAAAAAGTGTAACCTGCAGCGACCGGCTCATGAAGATCTTCGCGCAGGCGCAGTCGGGGGCTTACCCCAGTCAGTATACGGTAAAAGCCTTACGGGATGCCCGCCATTCATTCCTTGTTTACAAAGGAAATATCCTGCTATTGACTATCAGGAACGGGGTGCTTGATTTTGAAGTACTGGCTGCCAACACTTCTATAAAAAATATAAACGTTCTCATTTACGACGAGGTTTACCGCAAATTATATGTTGGAACCGCAACCAGTGGATTGTATATTCTTAAAAAATATGACTTCGACCGGCTATTTTTTGCCAGTGATAATTATGCGATCAACAGCCTGTATGCACAATTAGAAATATCACCCGGCCGTATTCTCACCGCATCCGGTGTGCTAAGCCGCAATAGCGCGGTGAATAAACCAACACCGGGTTTATACGACCAGCCCGCCTTGCTGCGTTCGAATGACGGTTATATCTGGTACTCAAATTATCACTCTTTAAAAAGGATCGATACGGGCCTGCGAAAACCTGTTACCATGCAATATCTCGGCGGCTGGTTGATGGCGATCACCGAAACCGCTGATAAAGCCCTTGTGTATGGCGAAATGCATAATTTGTTCCGCCGCAAGGGGAACGATACCACTACTTTACTGCATACATCGGAAAATATTCAGGTGATCAATGAAATATTTCCCAACGATCTGTGGATCGGTACTTCAGGTGGCTTGTATTCATACGATCTCACGAAGGGAACGCTTCGCCGGTTGGCTTTGCAAAATGCTTCTGTAAGGGCGCTTTATAAGGCCGGCGATGGAAGCATCTGGATTGGTACATACGGACAGGGTTTTTATAAATATGACAGGGGACGGTTCCTGAAAATGCCAATAGACCCGGGTAACAACCTGGCCACTATCCATTGCTTTATGGAAGATAAGCTGGGATATTTCTGGCTGCCAACCAACAAAGGATTGTACAGGGTGGCGAAAAAAGAACTCGATAGCTACGCCTCGGGGAACAGGGAAAATGTTTTTTATTATTACTTCGACAAATCTGCCGGGTATTCAACCAATGAATTCAACGGCGGCTGCATGCCCTGCGGCATTGTTTTAGAGGATGGCCATTTTTCCCTTCCTTCCCTCGATGGGTTGGTCCAGTTCAGGCCAGACAGCATTCCTGTTGAGCTGCCCGGTTCGCCTGTTTTTATTGACCGCATTATAGCCGAAGAAAAAAAAGTGTTGCCTGGCGATCATTTTGACCAGCGCCAGGATTCAGGCCCCCTGGTATTTATGATCTCATCTCCTTATTTTGGCAACCCGGCCAACCTGCATTTGGAATATCAGATCCCTCAACTTGATAATAAATGGCGCCCGGTGAATAGCGACGGCAGGCTGGTGCTAACCGGTTTGCGAAAAGGGAAATACACGCTTGTCATTCGCAAGCAGGAGCGTTATGGCCATTATGTCTATAACCGTATTTCCTGGACTGTACTTCCTTACTGGTATGAAACGATCTGGTTCTGGCTGCTGGTAGCTATAGTATCGATAAGCAGTCTTTTCTTTATTTTTCTGTTCCTGTATACCCGTGAGGTAAAAAGAGCAGCGCAATTGGAACAAAAAGTAGCAGAAAGAACGGAAGCATTAACTGCAAGCAACCAGGTGAAAGAAAAAATGATCGCTGTTATTCTGCACGATCTGCGATCACCGATACGCTTTCTCCACCTCATGGCCGATCATATTTATGAGAATTATCAAAAAGCTGCCCGGTCCGAGATGACCGGCCTGTTGTTGAAATTCCGTAACGCCACACATGACCTGAACGAGTTTACCCAGGACTTCATGACCTGGACAAATGCACAGAAAGAGGGATTTGTTATCCGGCGGGAAAGAATACCCCTTCGGGAAACTGTGGCGGGTATCGTTTCGCTGTATGAGCCCGCGGCCACTATACGCAACAATAGCCTGCTCAACCTGGTGCCTCCGGAACTTACGTTGATCTCCGATCTCAATATATTAAAGCTCATCATCCGGAACCTGGCCGATAATGCCAATAAGTATACCGTGGGTGGGGAAATAAGAATAGAAGCCAGGAAGATTGCCAACAATATTGTTATTACTATTACAGATACCGGCACCAGCATGAATAAATTACTCATATCGGAGATCCTGAACAATACCTACCAGGCAGATGGTGGTAGTCATGGCCTGGGTTACAAGATCATTAGCGAATTATTGGCCCGGATCGAAGGAAAACTGGCAATAGATCAACCCGGAGATACCGGCAACAGGATCACCCTCACTTTTACAACCCGAAATGAATGAGCGGGCTATACAATATCAAACCGTTTAACCAGGGTGGTTAATTCTATTACATTTTTAACCTTCAGCTTTTGAAGGATACTGGCTTTGTGTGTACTGGCGGTTGAGATATGAACAGACAGGATCACGGCGATCTCCGATACATTCCTGCCCTCTACCAGATGCGTCATTACTTCGAGTTCGCGGGCTGACAGGTTTTCAAATGCACTTTTGGCGGGCGAGCCTTCTTCCGCCTGGCGGGTTATGAGCTCCTGCAGTTTGGGGCTAAAATATTTCCTGTTGTTCATTACAGTAGTAATAGCCCTGCGGATCTCAGTCGAATCGGATTCTTTATTAACAAATCCCAAGGCGCCCAGCTGCAAATATTTCTTTGCGTAGATCTCTTCGCTGCTCATACTAAGGATCAGGACCTTCAACTGCGGTTGAACGCTGAAGATATTTTTCAGCAGATTAACAGAGTCCGTGACAGGCATATTGATGTCCATTATAAAAAGATCATACGGGGTTGATTGTATTTTTTCCCAGGCGCAATTGCCATCGCTGCATTCATCTATCTGCACGTTTAAATATTCCGATTGAATAAGAACACTTAGCCCTGTTCTTACTATAGTGTGATCATCAGCGATTAAGATCCTTTTCACGAATGTTGTACTTTGGAGTTTAGACAATTTGAAATACTCTTGGCCGGTAAAGATAATATTACGATTATATTAGAAGTTATTTATTGGAAAATACGAAAACGAAATAGTGTATATGTATTTTCGTTTATATGTTGGCTCATAAACGGCGGCAATGGCCTAATACCCAAAAGATAAGTAATTTAGTATGATGGAAACAACTGAATCACTGGAGAATTTTTATCGTCAGAAAATGGGTATCCTCCCCAGTGAAATCTTTCGTAAAACAGGTCATTTCAATGTATTTACAATGGAAGATTACGCCGGCAAAGATCCTGCGTATCCCATGCCTTACGGCCGCAAGGACTATTACAAGATAGCGCTGATTAAAGGTCCGCACCGGGTAGAATATGCTGACAATACATATGAGGTAAAGCATAATATGCTCATGTTCGCCAACCCGCAGATCCCTTATAACTGGACACCTGCAATGGCCACGCCTACAGGCGCATTCTGTGTATTTACCGAAGATTATATGAAAGGATTCGG
>JAJKIL010000089.1 GCA_021154515.1 Niastella sp.
ACTGGCGCACAATATAAAGCTATTGGTGCACCATAAAAGGCTACAGTTGTTTCAAAGTTGGCAACTTCCAAGCCAATCTTGTCCACAATACACGCCGCTGGTTCACATTCTTGATTGAACTATGCTCCTTTCATGGGATAGTGTCGGTAGTTTCTGATCTTATCCTAAATTCCCCAACTTTTCAACCTGATCCCAGTTTATCAGATGGCAGCAGAATCATCAATGGCGCCATTATTATTTAAACTATAATAGGAATATAGCCTGCTTTTTATGTGGTCAGTCAGCATTCTTTTAAAATCGGCAGTTTTGGTTTCTCCTCTTTGATTTACAAGTCCGGTGATAGATGCCCTAAGCAGAAATTCAATTGACTTGTTGACATTTATAATGAGCTCATTGGGATAGGTAGGCCACAATAACAATTCGTTTAATTTATTTCTGTTTGAATCAAGCATAAAAATGCTGCCATTTTTCTTTTGACCAGGCGCTTTTTGTGTAACAAATGGCACCTCACATTTTTCAATATACAGGCGCACCGGCTGGCTATAGTTATTGACAACGCGCATTTTAAAGTATGCGTACTCATACAGATTGGTATCTATGACAAAGCCTTTTACCAGACTAAAATCCAGCCCCCCCAACTTATTCCCTGCTTTTTTTTCAATACAGGAAACAATGCTGAAAAACAGCAAACCGATCAATGATATTCTTTTCAAGCCTGGCATTTTAGAAAACGATGCTATTTACAAATCCTGATGATGTTTTTTAACATACTTATAAAAAAACTCATTCGTATACAATACGATATCCTTTACTATTTTACCGCCATCCCGTTTTTGTATTGTAAATTCTTTTTTTTGCGTATCAACAATAACAATATCTCCTGGTTTACATTCAACTACACCAAGCTGATATATTTCTGCCAACCCATTTTTAATGATACAATAATAAGTATCAGATTTATTCCGCAGATCGTAATTGTTTATATTGCTTTCCAACACTTTTACTTTCAGGATGCCAAAGCCATTATAACCATTTGGAACATCTACCGATAAAACTTCACCTTTTAAATGCAAGGCTAACTCATCGAAATAACGACTACTATCCCTGGAATTCTTCCTGAGATTATAAACAATTAAAAATATCAAAACAACAAAAGCTATAATAATAGTTACTTTTCTATTCATACTACCTGCCTGGGTTGGAAAACTATTTCTTTTTATAAAATATTGCGTGAGGCTTTGTACTAAGTGTATATGACCCACCGCCATAAACATACCAATAATTCCCGCAACCAACTCCAAAACTAACAGGCCCATTAACAGTATAGCCAACGGCGAGCCTTTCCAATATGTTTATATTGCTGAAAAATTAAAATTTAAAGTTCTATTTTCTTTAAGGTCAAAAGGCACATCCGTTTTGCCACAACCACCTTTAAGTTTTACTTTCGTGCAGCATGAATATCTACACCACCCCGGGATTTGTTACCATCACCTGTCATAAGCGAACCATGCTTTATCTGGAACAGGAAATAAAAGAGCTTGGCTTTGAGCTGATAGAAACTTTTGTTACCGGTGTAAAGTTAAAAGCAACGGTGAATGAATGTATCAGGCTCAACCTGAACCTTCGTTGCGCCAGCCAGGTATTGTATAGTCTTCAATCGTTTAAGGCCCGTAATGCTGATGATGTATATAATAGCCTTCTCCACTATCCCTGGGAAGAGATCTTACCTGATGGGGGGTACTTTTCCATTACCAGTAATGTCAGCAACGACAGCATCAATAACAGCATGTACGCCAACCTGCGCGTGAAGGATGCCATCATCGACAGACTGCGCGAAAAAAGAGGAACACGTCCCTCCACGGGTTCTGCTTTAACAGGTGCCGTGATCCATTTGTTTTGGAAAGAGGAGAACGCCGAAATCTTTATCGATACCTCGGGGGATTCACTGGCCCGGCATGGATACCGCAAAATACCCGGTCAGGCGCCGATGCTGGAATCGCTGGCTGCCGCCACTATTTATGCTTCCCGTTGGGACAGGGTGAGCCCCTTCGTGAATCCTATGTGTGGTTCGGGAACCGTTGCTATAGAAGCCGCCATGATCGCAACCAATCGCAGACCCGGTCTGTTCAGGACCAACTATGCTTTTATGCACCTGCAGGGCTATGATGAACAGGTATACCTGCAAGAGGACGCCCGGCTGGAAGAGCAGATCAAAGAAATACCTGGTCTTCGGATCATCGCTACCGATTACAGCGCTAAAGCCATTGAGAATGCCCGAAAGAATGCAGTGGCCGCCGGTGTGGCCAGCCTGATAGAATTTGCCGTTTGTGATTTTGCTGCTACAGAAGTGCCGCCCAATGTGCCTGGCATCTTTTATGTGAACCCTGAATACGGAGAACGCCTGGGAGAAGTAGCGGAACTGGAAAAAACATATAGTCGTATTGGTGACTTTATGAAACAAAAATGTGGCGGTTACTTTGGGTATGTATTTACCGGTAATCTTGAACTTGCCAAAAAGATTGGCCTGAAAGCAACAAGACGGATAGAATTTTATACCAGTACTATTGACTGCCGCCTGCTGGAATATGAATTGTATAGCGGAACCCGTTCGGAATCAAAGTAGCGGCTGCTTTTAAACTATTCTATTTTCACCACACCTTCCTTTACCGCAGGAAAGTTTAAAAATATTTTCCCGTCATGGCCGGGAATAATATACCTGGGATTGGTTACTAATGTTTTCATTCTTTGCATGGCCTTTATATATCCAGCAGGGTCATACGTACCACCAGCCGCTGCCGGTTGCATATGTTCCAAACTATAATATACCCATATATTATCAGAGGCAACAATTACTTTATTTGTACCCGTTTCAACCAGTACATACTGCGAGTTGAAGGTGTGCCTGGAACCGGTAAATACTTTTATGCCGGGAATTATTTCCTGGTTATCACCATTCACAAGCGTTAATTTACCTGCCAGGTTTTTGTCTATAAGTTTTCTTACATCTCTTTTATTAAATCCACCGGCAAAACCACCTTTTTGCCAGGCAGCACCCACATAATAGTAAAAATCATCCTGCTGCATCCATACCTGGGCATTGGGAAACAGGTCGAGTCCATCTATGTGGTCCCAATGCGGATGGCTTAATATAATATCTGTAATATCGGTAGGTTTTAGTCCTAATTTTTGCAATGTTGAATCGGGCCGTATATAGCTCACAATGTCAAATTCTTTTGCATCGGGGATATCGTTTAAAAAACCGGCATCCACTAAAACAGTCTTACCATTTCCTTTTATCAACCAGATCATGAAATCGATCTGTACACTATCGTCTTTGGGTCCTTTGTCAACCCAATTAGATATTGGCCATGGAGGAGAAGACGAGGCAAATTTCAACGCATATACTTCGTATTTTTTCGATTGTGACCAGGCGCTTTTTGAAGCTATAAAGCTGATAAGGACAAACAGAATAACATTTTTCATTAATGTATACATTAGTGCCCTGAAGATAATAAAATTGAACAGACTCCATATAAAAAAGAGAGATACTCAAAAAGTACCTCTCTCCTATTTTTCATGGTTATACGTAAATCGCTTTAGCGAGCCCGGCGATAGCACTATTCATGTTAGTTCTCTGTTAGATCACTGCCTTACATACCATCCGGAATATTAGGTTCTACCAGCTTAATCAGCTTATCCAGCGAATCCTGCCAGCCCAAATAACACATTTCTGCGGGAATAGCAGCAGGGATGCCTGTTTGTTCAATTTTTAATTCTGTACCAGCAACAGTTTTGCGGATCCACACTGAAGTAATCATTTCTCCGGGCAGATTGGGATCATCAAATTTATCGGTGTATTTCAAAAATTCATTCGGTTTAACTTCCACGTAAGTTCCACCAAAAGAATGGCCGTTACCGGTTGTAAAATTCGTGAATGACATTTTGAAGGTGCCGCCTGTTTTTACATTCATTTCCTGAACGGCACAAAGAAATCCATAAGGAGGTAACCAGGATGCAATGGCCAGGGCTTCGGTAAATGCGCGGTATACCTTTTCAGGGGATGTTTTAATCATTCTTTGCAGCGAAACTGAATTGTTTGACATACGATTTAATTTTGTTGACACAAAGATGGGCCGAATTCGGGACTTAGGCGGTGGCTGATCGGGACAAAATGAGGGTTATTTGCGACATGGCTGACAAAAATCACCTCTTCAGCGATCTAAGTCATTTCCGCAACAAATTATGCTATGAATTATAAACTAATGAAGTTTATATGGGTATGCGTTTTATGCATAGGTAACGATCAGCGATGATCGACCGTGCAATCATGCAAGCATCTTTTGGGCTTGAAAAAACCTGTTATCAGTATTAATGTCCCGAATGCAATTGCAGGCCACCCGTCCTGGCCGGTATATTTAATACCGGTATGGATAAAGATCCCTGCCACTTCCATCCTTATTATATACTTGTCAGCCAATCCACTACCGTTTTTAATCAGAAGCATATGAACAACTGATTTAGAACGACTTACACAGAAACAGGGAACATTGATACATTTTTACATATCACTTTAGGCAATCTTTCATCCGGAACCGGTCACCCGGATGCAGAAATTTGCATCTAACCCCCAAGAAATCTAGTAGTTAACAAAAACTTTGAGCTAAAAACTTAAAACTAAGACCATATATTTGCCCATTCTTTAAACCAACACTTTATGAATTTTAACCGAGTGAACAACATAGTGGGTTGGGTCGTGTGCCTGATAGCTTGTAGCGTTTACGTGCTCACTATGGAACCAACCGGCAGTTTTTGGGACTGCGGTGAGTTTGTCAGCAGTGCCTATAAACTCCAGATCCCCCACCCTCCGGGAGCCCCGCTTTTTATCCTGCTGGGCCGTTTTTTCATTATTCTTTTTGGCGACAATCCAACCAATGCCGCACTCGGCGTGAATTTCATGAATGCCATCGCCAGTGGCTTCACCATATTATTCCTGTTCTGGAGCATCACCCATTTTGCCCGGAAAATGGTAAAAAAAGAAGGGGTTGAATTAACCAGACAGCAACTGATCACCATCATGGGTGCCGGCGCCGTAGGCGCCCTGGCCTATACTTTCTCCGATTCTTTCTGGTACAGCGCCGTTGAGGGTGAGGTGTACGCCTTATCATCTCTGTTCACGGCCGTGGTTTTCTGGGCCATCCTGAAATGGGAACATGAAGTTGACACCGAAAGTAAACTGGACGGCCATAAATTTTCCCATGCCGACCGTTGGCTGATATTTATTTTTTATATGATGGGTCTGTCAATCGGGGTGCACCTGTTGAACCTGTTGACCATTCCCGCCATTGTAATGGTGTATTATTTCAAACGCTATAAAGTTACCACCTGGGGAACTGTGGCTGCCTTCTTTGCAGGTTGCGTTGTTACCGGTCTTGTACAGGTGGCTATTATTCAATGGTCGATCAAGGGCGCAGGCCTCTTTGATCAGTTCTTTGTGAATAATCTGGGTACCTCCTTCTTCGTAGGATTTGCTACTTACTTCGTGTTGCTTGCGGCCTTGTTGGTCCTTGGCTTGCGGTTCACCGGCGCACAGATCCAGAAATTCACCGTTTTTGCCATCTGGTTATCGGCCATCATCTTATTATTCTGTTTCCCCTTTATAAATGGCGGCATCACGTTCCTTGTACTATTAGTAGGTCTGGCCGTTTTAATTGGCTTCTGCTATTATGTAAAGGAAAATATCCTCTCCTTTTTGAAGATCGGTCTTTGGTCTACCATCTTCCTCATTCTGGGTTATTCAACGTACTTCACTACCCTGGTGCGCTCTTCAGCCAACCCATCGGTAGATATGTATAATGTTGACAACCCCGTGAGCCTGGTAGGGTACCTGAGCCGTGAACAATATGGCGACTGGCCGGTTTTGTACGGTCCTGATTATGTTTACCGCTCGCCCTTTGTTACTACAGGCGATCTGTATGTAAAAGGAAGCGAAGACGGAAAAGACAAATACGTGGTGGCAGGTAAAACCCGTAAACAGGATTTCAGCGCCAGCCCCACAGAAGAAGACAAACAACAAATTGCGCAACAGCACAAATGGGATCCGGAGCTGGTTGAGAAGATCGGACCGCACATTTTCCCGCGGATGTGGGACAATGGCAATGAGCGTAACCAGGAGTACGTGTACCAGACTTTTAGCGGGATGAGCGGCGAAGCCCCGCCAACGTTCTTCAACAACATCCGTTACTTCCTCGACTACCAGTTCCGCTGGATGTACTGGCGTTATTTCATGTGGAATTTTGCCGGTAAACAAAACGACCTGCAGGGCTTTGGCAACCGCCGTGACGGTAACTGGAACAGCGGTATCAACTTTGTAGATAAAGCATTTGGCCACAGTACGCCTGCCGAACTGCCTGATACAGCCGGTACAGCGAACAAAGCCAACAACAAATTATTCTTCCTGCCATTCATATTGGGTATTATAGGCTTTATATTCCAGTTGAACCGCAACAGACGTGACTGGATCATCAGCTTCCTGTTATTCTTCTTTACAGGGTTGGCCATCGTGGTGTACCTGAACCAAAGCGGCCAGCAACCACGTGAACGTGACTACGCCTATGTAGGCTCCTTCTACGCGTTTGCTATCTGGATAGGTTTGGGTGTTATTTGGGTGAAAGAACAACTAAGCCGCTACCTGAAAGGGGGCGCAACAGCCGAATATGCCGCTTTAGGTATTTGCTTACTGGCCGTACCGGTGTTGATGGCTTCGCAGGAATGGGATGACCATGACCGTAGCAAGAAAACCCTGGCCCGCGACATTGGTAAAGATTACCTGGAAAGCTGTACCAAAGATGGGATCCTGATCTCCTTTGGTGATAACGATACTTACCCGTTGTGGTATGCCCAGGAAGTGGAGAAGATCCGTCCAGACCTGCGCGTGATCAACTACAGCCTGCTGGGTACCGACTGGTACATCAACGAGCTGCGTTATAAAGTAAACGAAAGTGCCCCTACCGACGTGATCTTTACGCCGCAACAAATTGAGGGTGATAAGCGCAACGTGGTATTCACACCTGCTTACCTGAGCCACGTGAATGCGCAATTGCTGGCAGGATACGATCAGAACAAGTACTACGATCTGTACACCATCCTGAAAAATGTTACAGCCAGCGATGATCCTAAAAATACAGTTCAGTTCAACGATGAAGACCTGGGCAACATTATACCAGCCAGTAAGCTGAGCATACCTGTTGATGTAGAATGGGTGAAGAAAAACATGCCGTTGAATCCCGGCGACAGCGTGGTGAGCGAACTGAAACTCGACATCAAACGCCAGTACCTGCAAAAGAACGACCTGGCTGTACTGGCCATTATTGCCGGTAACAAATGGAAACGTCCTATTTACTTCACTTCTACCCAGGAGCTCGAAGATCTGGGTCTTGAAAAATATGTTCGCATGGAAGGACTCTCCTACCGCCTGGTACCTGTTGAAGGCACCAACGTGGAACTGGATGTATCATACAAAAACCTCACAGAAAAATTTGCTTTTGGCAATGCCGGCAAACCGCATGTTTACTTTGATGAGGAGAACCGTCGCCATTTGAACAGCATTCGCCAGGCGCATGCGTTCCTGGGTATGGCGCTGGTTGACGCCGGTAAACTGGATTCAGCCCGTAAAGAACTGCGCAAATACGATAACTCGGTGCTGGAAAGCAACCTTCCTTACGGTATGACATCAAACCGTGGCAACTTCCACAACCGCGTTACCATGACTTACTTATATGCTGCTTACCGCAGCGGCGACATGGAGCTGGCCCAAAAAGTTGGCAAGTCGGTTAAAACTGACCTGGAACAACAAATGAAATACTATCGTTCGCTGGGCGATGAAAGTTCCAATAATGAAACCCTGGCTATCAATGCAGCCAATTATATGAAAGATCCGAATGCGCCTGTTACGTTGTCGGAAAAACAGTTGGTATTTGTACAGGATATTGTTTCCTCTTACCAAATGCTGATGCAAATGTCTGACTGGGAAAAACAATTCGGCGCCAAAGCCGGAAACGGAAAAGGCGGCGTTGAAAATGCTCCTGCAGAATTAAAGGCGGCAGATTCACAAAAAGCCGTGGATACAACAAAGCCTTAGAAAGGTTCGAACAAACAGATATATTTCAAAATATACAGTGCCATCTCCGATTAGCGGGGATGGCACCGTTGTTTTAAGGCGCTTTACAACAATTGCTGCCGAAGTTTGTTGGTAGTGTTAACAAAAATTACATACGTCAATGAATGAATTTTAATGCTTAAATTGGGTTAGTCCTGAGGATACCGAGGACGCAGGAAGAACCAATTCATTGTACCTTAAAACATTATTAGCAGTGATAGGACATCATTTCACCAAATTCGATCCCCGTCAGGAGGGCAAAACGAAATTTGAGCAATTGCTTGATGTGTTCATGCAATTGCTTACCTATACCAATGGCGACGTAAGTGAAGCACTGGACTGGATGAACCAGCTCGATAAAGAATATGAGCTTACGAACAGCGAGTATGGCATGGGCGATTTTATTGAGGAATTAAAAGAAAAAGGCTACATCCAGGAGAACCAGGTCAGCGGTGAGATCAAGATCACTTCCAAAACCGAACAGGGCATTCGCAAAAGATCGCTGGAAGAAATATTCGGGAAACTGAAGAAAACCAAAACCGGCGATCACCATACATTCAAACCCGGTGGCGGCGATGAGATCAATCCCGAAACGCGGCCTTTTCAGTTTGGCGACACCCTGGAACAGATCGATTTCACCACCAGTATTCGCAATGCGCAGATCAATCATGGCATCGAAAGCTTCAACATGCAGGAAGATGACCTGGCCATTCGCGAAACCGATTTCAAATCACAAACTTCTACCGTACTGATGATCGATATCTCGCATTCGATGATCCTGTATGGTGAAGACCGCATTACGCCGGCTAAAAAAGTAGCCATGGCGTTGAGCGAACTCATCACTACCAAATATCCTAAAGACACACTGGATATTGTAGTGTTTGGCAACGATGCCTGGCCTGTTGAAATAAAAGACCTTCCTTATTTACAGGTTGGTCCCTACCATACCAATACGGTAGCCGGTTTGGAAATGGCGATGGATATTTTGCGCCGCCGCAAAAATCCCAACAAACAGATCTTTATGATCACCGATGGCAAACCCACCTGTTTAAAAATTGGCAAACGCTATTATAAGAACAGCTTTGGGCTCGACCGTCGCATTACCAATCGTTGTTTGAACCTGGCCGCCCAATGCAAAAAACTAAAAGTGCCTATTACCACTTTCATGATCGCTACTGACCCGTATTTACAGCGGTTTGTACAGGAATTTACCGAAACCAACAGCGGCAAGGCCTTCTTTGCTTCGCTCGACCGGTTAGGCGCCTTTATATTCCGTGATTTTGAAAATGGAAAAAGAAAGACGGTTTATTAAAACATCAGACAGTTTACGAAACGAACTATTACTATGAGCATACCAAAAATAAAGACCCTGGGTGAACTTAAGAAGAGTGGCTATCAACCAAAGTCAGTAAAAGATGAGATCAGAAAGAACCTTATTGGCAAATTACAAAAGCAGGAAAGCACCTTTAACGGGATCATAGGTTATGAAGAAACGGTTATTCCCGATGTGGAGAGGGCGCTTTTGTCGCGTCACAACATTTTATTCCTTGGCTTACGCGGACAGGCAAAAACGCGGATGGCCCGGCAAATGATTGAATTACTCGATGAATACATTCCGGTGATCGAAGGCAGTGAGATCAATGACGATCCGCTGAATCCCATCTCCATCCATGCGAAGGACCTGATGGCGCAATATGGCGATGAGACCCCTATTCACTGGATACATCGCAGCGAACGGTATGGCGAAAAGTTGGCTACGCCCGACGTTAGCGTGGCTGACCTTATTGGCGACATCGATCCTATTAAAGCAGCCAATTTGCGGTTAAGCTTTGCCGATGAACGCGTGATCCACTATGGTATTATCCCCCGCAGCAATAGGGGTATTTTCGTGATCAACGAAATTCCCGATCTGCAGGCCCGCATCCAGGTAGCCTTGTTCAATATTCTGGAAGAAGGCGATGTACAGATCCGTGGTTTCAAACTGCGCATGCCGCTGGACATCTTATTTGTATTTACCGCCAATCCGGAAGACTATACCAACCGCGGTTCTATTGTAACCCCGTTGAAAGACCGGATTGAAAGCCAGATCCTGACGCACTATCCTAAAACCATCGACACCGCGCTCACCATTACCGAGCAGGAAGCCGATATTCTGAAGGAACAGCAGGCCAAGGTGCAAATGAGCGACCTGATAAAACGACTGATAGAACAGATCTCGTTTGAAGCCCGCTCCAGCGAACTGGTTGACAAAAAAAGTGGTGTTTCGGCCCGGTTAAGCATCTCCGCTTTTGAAAATGCCGTGAGCTCTGCCGAGCGCCGTCTGTTGATCAATAAAGAAAACAACACCCAGGTATGGATCAGCGATCTGATCGGACTGATACCTTCCATTACCGGTAAAATAGAACTGGTGTATGAAGGCGAACAGGAAGGCCCTTACCAGGTGGCCATGAACCTGCTCGACAAAGCCATCCGCACCCAATTCATCCAATATTTTCCCAATCCGGAAACGCTTAAGAAGAAACGAAATCAGCAGGCAGCCGAAGAAAATCCTTATCGTTCTATTTCATCCTGGTTCGACAAAGGCAATTCTTTAAACCTGTTGTTCCATACAAAAGACGAAGACAAAATACAGCAACTGTATAAAGTAGACGGCCTGCATGCACTGGTGAAAAAATATTTTAAACAGGCCAATGAAAAAGACGCCGCCTTGTTAATGGAGTTTGTATTACACGGACTGGCTGCCTTTTCCATGATCAGTAAAAAAATTCTGGAAAGCCGCATCGAGTTCAAAGACCTGATGGGTTCCATGCTGGGCAATACCACTTCGTATGGCGAAGATGAACTTGATAGTGATGATTTTAATTAATGGAGAATACTTGCCCGACGGAGCCTTGGCGAAGGCGGGTTGAATACTGAATGTCGAAGTGAATCACTTCGACATTTTTTTTGTCGCTGAAGATCAGGAAACTTAAATATTCTTAGAGAGAAATTAGTTCTTAGTCAGGATTGCAAAGAAAAGCCTCCCGGTTAACCGAGAGGCTTTTAATATTTTTATAAACAGGTTTTAGCCGTTGAGAAGCTCTTTGGGTAAACCGTATTTCTCAATCGTTTTTCTAGCAGATTCTATTTTTTTAACAGCTAAAGGATCATTGCGATAATCACGCACATCAATAGCCATTATTGGTTTGTTTTCACCTTCATTTATCTTTTTTTGGTCTTTTTTCTTGTCCAATATATATTATTATTATATAAAGTTACTAACTTTTCTTTTAACTGCAAACCCCAAATAATTTTTCCCAGACCGGAAAGGCTCGAAGTCTTTATCAATAAGCCCATAAACATAGAAATCTAACACTATTTCTTTCCAAAACTTATTGATTCCCATCTGATAACGGCGTGTTCGGGATGGAGTACTGCCTTCCGCATAAATAATAGCCTTGGGGTATAAATTTGTAAATGATATAACAGCCCTGGCTACCGTTGCTAAAACCTTTTCTGCATCATGATTATTACTGACAATTAAATCATTGAAGATGCCATTTTCATCCAAATCTCCAAAAGCTAAATTAAAGGAAAAATTTTCCTGGTTTATGCATGTAAAGAAAAC
>JAJKIL010000090.1 GCA_021154515.1 Niastella sp.
CACCAAGCGATATCCTGGCTATTAAAGGACCGTTTGCAGTACAGGAGTACGTGGTGAATGAAATTCAGGAAGTTTACCGCTTACAAGGTGTGAAGATCAACGATAAACACATTGAGGTGATCGTTCGCCAGATGATGAAAAAGGTTGAGATCGTGGATCCGGGCGACACCCGCTTCCTCGAAGAAGACCTGGTTGACCGTTTTGAATTCAACGAGGAAAACGACTGGATCTTTGATAAGAAAGTTATCTCTGAACCAGGTGAAAGCGCCCGGTTGAAAGCTGGTCAGATCGTTAGCCTGCGTGAAATTCGCGAAGAAAACTCGCTGCTGCGTCGTACAGACAAAAAGCTGGTTGAATTCCGCGATGCCGAACCGGCCACTTCACATCCTGTGTTGCTGGGTATCACCAAAGCTTCACTGGGTACGCAAAGCTGGATCTCAGCTGCATCGTTCCAGGAAACAACCAAAGTATTGTCATCGGCTGCCATACAAGGTAAAACCGACGATATGCTTGGTCTGAAAGAGAATGTGATCACAGGTCATCCGATACCAGCAGGTACTGGTTTGCGTGACTTTGAGAACATGATCGTTGGTAGCAAGGAAGAATATGAATTGCTGCAAACCACCCGCGAAGCGATGAGCTTTGATGATGAAGAGTAATCACGATCAATAATTCATTGATTATAAAAACAAAGTAGGAAGCTAAACACTTCCTACTTTTTTATTAGCCGTTAACCCATTGTTAAAAGTTTTAACAATTCTCTTTACAACCAGATTTATATCTTGCAAAAAAGGCGTTCATGAAAAATATTTCTACTTTATTATCCATTATTGCTCTTGTTCTCATTGGTGTTCTTTTTTACTTCCAGTTTGCGAAAGGAAATCAACAGAAAAAAGTAGCCGTAAAAAATGATAATAATGCTGCCACCAGCTTTGCCGTAGCTTACTTTGATATTGATTCCCTGCAGGAACACTATGAGTATTTCAAAGATGTTTCCGGCGACATGAAGAAGAAAGAAAATGCCATGAATGCTGAATTGAACGATTTAACGAACAAGTACCAACGCACTGTTCGTAAATGGCAGGAAAAAGGCAATAATATTACCCAGCCTGAAATGGAAAGCGCCCAGCGTGAAGTAGGCTTGCTGCAACAACAGATCCAGCAACGTAAAGGCGAACTGGAACAGGAAATGCAAAAGCTGCAGGTTGACCGCATGAGCGAATTGCGCAAACAGGTAGAGGAGTTTTTGAAAGACTATAATAAGGACAAGAAGTTTGCTTATATACTTTCTTATGAGCCTGGTTTTATTATTTACTACAAGGATCCGGCTTATAATATTACCGGTGATTTGATTAACGGGTTGAACACGCAGTATAAGGATAAGAAAAAATAAGCCGCAAGCTCCGGTTGAAGGCCTAAAGCATAAAGAAGAAAGCCTAAAGTTTAAAGTAATTTGTATTGCTTTAAACTTTAGGCTTTTGGCTTATATCCCTTGCCCGTTTCCTATTGCCTATGCAGTCAATATCAGTAAATTATGTGGAAATTTGGGTTGGTGAGGATTCGAATTAGTTTCCCTATCTTGAGCGGGTTAAAATCTGATTTCTTACTATTATATACCTAATATGGCAGAACACGCTTCTTCATTTAAACCATCCCTTAGTTTAGTGGACGCTACCATGGTGGTAGCCGGTTCAATGATCGGTTCGGGTATCTTTATCGTTAGCTCGGATATTACCCGCAATGTAGGCAGCGCCGGCTGGATGATCGCTGTATGGCTGATCACCGGATTTATGACCATCACTGCAGCGGTAAGTTATGGCGAACTGAGCGGTATGTTTCCTAAAGCGGGCGGCCAGTATGTGTATCTTAAAGAAGCATTTAATCCGTTAGCAGGGTTCCTGTATGGCTGGAGCTTTTTTGCGGTGATACAAACCGCTACCATTGCTGCGGTAGCCGTTGCCTTTAGCCGCTATACCGCTTATTTAATACCTGAGCTGGGTGAAACCAACATCTTGCTGACCATTGGTAAACTGAAGATATCAGCCGCACAGGTATTGGCCATTGCGCTTATTGTATTTCTTACCTATACCAATACAAAAGGAATAAAGGGCGGCAAGATCATTCAAACTTCTTTCACTACTGTTAAACTGCTGTCGTTATTCGGGTTGATAATTTTAGGATTCTTACTGGTAAAACACAGCTTCTGGAGCGAGAACTGGCAAACAGGAATGAATGCCACCCATCTGCAACAGGATGACAACGGAAATTTTATTAAAGGCGGCCAATGGCTGCCTATTGGCGGAACTGCTTTGATTGGGGCCATTGCTGCTGCGATGGTAGGCTCAATTTTCAGCAGCGATAGCTGGAACAACGTAACCTTTATTGCCGGTGAAATAAAGAACCCAAAAAGAAATATCGGGTTAAGCCTGTTTTTGGGAACCCTGATTGTTACGGTAATTTATGTAACTGCCAACCTCATGTACCTGAATGTGCTTCCGTTAAGCCATATTGCTTATCCGGAAGGGGAGCGGGTTGCCGTTGCTGCAGCCACCTCTATTTTTGGTGAAATTGGCGCCTATGTAATTGCGGTGATGATCATGATCAGCACCTTTGGTTGTAACAACGGACTGATACTGGCCGGAGCCCGGGTATATTATACCATGGCAAAAGATGGCCTGTTCTTTAAGAAAACCGGTACTTTAAATAAAAATGCGGTCCCTGAATTTGCTTTGTGGATCCAGGCTGCTATGGCGGGCCTCCTGTGTTTGAGCGGCAGTTATGGCGATCTGCTGGATATGATCGCTTTTGTGGCGGTGCTTTTTTATGCCGTCACCATTATAGGCATCTTTATCTTACGCAAAAAGCGTCCGGATGCAGAGCGGCCTTACAAAGCTTTTGGCTACCCGGTGCTGCCCATTATTTATATCATTCTCGCATTGGTATTTAGTGTTTTCCTTATTCAAATGAAACCACTTTACGCCGGTATCGGACTGGGAATTGTTTTATCAGGCGTTCCTTTGTATTATATTGCAGTGCGAAATAAAAAGGCTTAGTTACAGGTTCCGGGTTGCATATTTCAGGGACTTGTAACATGAAATTTGTAACCTGGAACAGTTGAAAATATGAGTAAAGTGGATTTCAATAAACTATTTGAAGACTTTTCGAACATAAAGGCTGGAGTGATAGGTGATGTGATGCTGGATATTTACTGGTGGGGGCATGTGGACAGGATATCGCCGGAAGCGCCAGTGCCTGTTGTTGCGCTGGATAAAAAAGAACATCGGATAGGCGGGGCCGGCAATGTGGCGTTGAACCTGGCCGCCCTGGGTTCGCAGGTGGCGGTGCTGTCGGTAATGGGTAATGATGAAAACGGCCATATCTTAACCCATTTATTTAATGAGCATCACATTAATACCAATTGGGTAGCCAAACAGAACTCCCGGATTACTACTGCCAAAACCCGCATTATAAGCCGTAACCAGCAAATGATGCGGCTGGATGCGGAGATCACCAAGGACCTGTGTGCCGATGATGAGAATGCCCTGTTGGAAAAGGTGCACCACTTTATTACCACCGAAAAGCCACAGGTAATTATATTTGAAGATTACAATAAAGTGGTGTTGACCGAACGTGTGATAAAAGAAGTGACTGCCCTGTGTAAACAACATGGTGTTATTACCACGGTAGATCCCAAACGAAAAAACTTCTTCAGCTACCAGGGCGTTGATATCTTCAAGCCTAATTTGAAAGAGGTAAAAGATGGCCTGAACCTGTTGATAGACGATGTTAACCTGGTTACCCTGAACGATATTCATAAGCAGTTACAAAAGAAATTACAACACGCTATTTCCTTCATTACACTGTCTGAAAAAGGGGTGTTTTACCAGCAGAACAGCGACGCAATGATCATTCCTTCCCACTTACGAAATATAGCTGATGTATCGGGCGCGGGGGATACGGTTATTGCCGTGGCTTCCCTGATCTATGCTGCTACCAAACGAATTGACCTGATGGCCGAAGTGGCCAATATTGCAGGGGGATTGGTTTGTGAGGAGGTAGGTACTGCGGCAGTGAATAAAGAGAGGTTATTGCACGAGTGTAAATTGTTGTTGTCGTGAATGGGTTTGTAAGTTCGTGAGGTATTAAACTGTAACTTATGATCTCTGGTGCAGTACAATCTTTAATACAGGAACTCCTAAATAATAAATTCCCCCTTACATATACTCCGGTAGGAGGCGGTTCCATCAATCATACTTACCGTATTACTGCAGGAAAAGAAACCTTCTTTTGCAAGATCAACGAGCTGGCGGCTTTTCCCGATTTGTTTGAAACGGAAAAGCAAAGTCTGAAACTGCTGGCACAGCAACATGTGATACGGATACCACAGGTTGTTGCCAGCGGCCAAAACGGAGAGCACCAGGTTTTGATACTGGAATGGATAGAACAAGGCTTACAAACCGATGCCTTCTGGAGCCGCTTTGGCGAACAACTGGCCGCTTTACATCATATTCAAAGCAAACGATTTGGCCTGGCTACCGACAATTACATGGGTTCACTGCCGCAAAGCAATCAACCTGCCGATAACTGGACCGATTTTTTTATACAACAAAGGCTGCAGCCACAGGTAAAACTGGCCATTAACCGTCAATTGCTGGAACCGGCCCATGTACAGCAATTTGAAAAGCTGTATCAGCAACTGGACAACCTGTTTGCGCCAGAGCCGGCTGTGTTGTTACATGGCGACCTGTGGAGTGGTAATTTTCTGTGTGATGCTTCGGAAAACCCGGTATTGATCGATCCGGCGGTTTATTACGGCCATCGCAGTATGGATATGGCCATGACCACCCTGTTTGGCGGATTCGACAGCCTGTTTTATGAGCGATACAACTATCATTATCCGCTGCCTGTTAATTACAGACAGCAATGGGAAATATGCAATTTATACCCGCTGCTGATTCATTTGAATTTATTTGGCAAAAGCTACCTGGCTGACATTGTGCATACAATCCGGCGGTATTGATTTACGTTATGTTAGAGCCCAGGGCCACAAGGACCAGGGCACAAGTGAGAAATTGTAAATATTATGTAATAAGTTGTATGTAGGAGGTAATAAGTGTGTGACAGGTATTGCATAATTTTGTACAATGAAATGCAGCAGAATGACTTATAACGCCGTCTTAAACAAAATGATCACCCTTTAACGAATTGAATGCTGGCTGTTACTATACTGGGAAATAATTCTGCATTACCGGCGTATGACCGGCATCCCACGTCGCAGGTAGTGACGCTGGATGATAATCTGTTCCTGGTTGATAGTGGCGAAGGCACCCAGCAGCAATTGGTGAAATACCGCATTCGCTGGTCACGCATCAATTATATTTTCATCTCCCACCTGCACGGTGACCACTATTTTGGCTTACCGGGTTTACTGCACAGCATGGGGTTGCTGCATCGCGAAAACGAGCTGCATTTGTTTGCCCCGGCTCCCCTGAAACAAATACTCGATTTACAATTGGAGGCTGCCTCCAATCAATTGTCGTATCCATTACATTTTCATCCGCTGGAAGGGGAGGGTGTAATTGTGCAGAACGATAAATTCAAAGTAACCTGTTTTGCCACCAGGCACCGCATTCCCTGCTGGGGGTTTAGATTTGACCAGGTGCGTGCGCCGCGCCGGGTAAATCCTGAAAAGGCGATTGAATATGGCGTACCGGCCGCGTTTTACGACCGCCTGAAATGGGGAGAAGATTATACTACCAAAAGCGGCGAACTCATAGAAAATGAATTGGTGACCAATCCCGGCGTTAAGCCGTTGTCATATGCCTATTGCGCCGATACCATCTATGATGAAGAACTGATAGAAAAGGTAAAAGGCGTTGATATATTATACCACGAAACCACTTACTTAAAAGACCTGGAAATGAGGGCCGCCATGCGTTTTCACTCCACTACTGCACAGGCTGCCCGTATTGCCAAAAACGCCCATGTAGGACGGTTGCTTATTGGCCATTTTAGCTCGAAATACGATAAGCTGGAGATGTTTGAACAGGAAGCCTGCGAGATATTCCCGAATACCAGTCTGGCGTTGGAAGGTGTTACCTTCAGAGCCCCTCTTAAATGAATAATTAGAAATTAAAAATGAGAAATGAAAAAGTAAAATACCCTTTCATTTCTCATTAGTATTATAAATCAATAACCGTCTTTACTTCTTCATTTCAGATTCCTCATTTTCATTTTTAATTTGCTTTGAGGAACTGTTTTACCTGCTCATGCAAGCCTTCACTTAATGGCATCATTGGTAAACGCAGGGCGTTTTCCAGCAAGTTCATTTCGGTCATAAAAGCTTTTACGCCGGCAGGATTGTTTTCTGCAAACATAAGTTCGTAGGCCTGAATCAGCACATCGTTCAACGTTTTGGCTGCTTTGAAATCGCCTTTCAAACACTGGCGCACCATATGGGTGAACTGTTTGGGAAAGGCATTGGCGGCTACGCTGATAACGCCATCCATACCACAGGCAACCTGCGGCAATACCAGGGCATCGTCGCCACTTACTACCAGGAAGTTTTCGGGGCGGTCGCGCAGGATCTGCATGCACTGGGCCATATCGCCGCTGGCTTCTTTTATACCACCAATATTGGCCACTTCATTAGCCAGGCGCAGGGTAGTGGCGGCGGTCATGTTACGACCGGTACGGCCTGGAACATTATACAACAAAATAGGTTTGGGCGAAGCGGCTGCCAGCGCTTTGTAGTGCTGGAAGATACCTTCCTGGGAAGGTTTGTTATAATATGGGCTGGCGCTTAAAACAGCGGTCGCTTTATCTAAAGGAAATGTTTCCAGTTCTTTTATTAATTCAGCGGTATCGTTGCCGCCGATACCTACTACAACGGGAACGCGGTTGTTCACTTTTTCGTAGGTGTAGCGTACAATGGCGATTTTTTCTTCTTTGCTGAGCGTGGGTGTTTCGCCGGTGGTGCCGAGGGTTACCACATATTCAGTGCCGCCATTGATAACGTGATCTATGATTTTGCTTAATGCATCGAGATCTACATCCGTGTTTGATTTGAACGGGGTTACCAGCGCTACGCCGGTACCATATAGTGATTGACGAAGAGACATAATATTTTGGTTGAATCCCGATTGTTTTCGGGAGCGATTTAAATTTTGAATGTTGGTTTAGCTGAGTAACGATAAGAATGTACAAGTGAGTGACACAACAGATGCTGAGCAGAGTTGTTACAGCTGGTTCCGCCTGCGCCAAGGCTTAGGCGGACAATGCAGGGTCACTCAGGATCACTAGGCCGGTAATTCGTCCCAGAAGCCCATCTTGTTAAACTTATCGATTCGCTTTCGAACCCGCTCTTCAGGATCCATCGCTTTCAGCTCGTTGATGGTGTTAATGAGGTAAGGTTTTAATAAGCCGGCGGCTTCGTCGTAATTCCAGTGTGCGCCGCCCACAGGCTCGGGAATGATACCATCAATTAATCCAAATTCATGCATATAATCAGCAGTGAGTTTTAACTGTTCGGCTGCTTTTTCTTTCTGGTCCCAGCTACGCCAAAGAATAGAGCTGCAGCTTTCGGGCGAAATAACCGTGTACCAGGTATTTTCGAGCATGAACACCTTGTCGCCGACGCCAATTCCCATAGCGCCGCCGGAGGCTCCTTCGCCAATGATCACACATACAACCGGTACTTTAAGCCGCATCATTTCATAAATATTACGGGCAATAGCTTCACCCTGTCCCCTTTCTTCCGCTTCGAGGCCTGGGTAGGCGCCGGGCGTATCTATGAGGGTTATAACAGGTTTGTCGAACTTCTCCGCCAGCTTCATCAGTCGCAGGGCCTTGCGATACCCTTCAGGATTGGCCATACCAAAATTGCGCAATTGACGCGCCTTGGTATTGATACCTTTTTGCTGACCAATGAGCATTACAGTTTGCCCATCGAGGGAGGCAAAACCACCCACCATGGCTTTATCATCTTTAACATTACGGTCGCCAAACAACTCCACAAAATCAGTGGTGAGTTTGGAGATATATTTCATGGTGTACGGACGGTCGGGGTGGCGGCTCAACTGCACTTTTTGCCAGGGCGTAAGGTTTTGTGTAATAGCCTTACGCGTTTCCAGCACGCGCTCTTCCAGTTTCTTAATAGGGTCAGTCAGATCAAGTTTACTCTTTTCGGCCTTTTGCTTCAAGCCTTCTATATCATCAAAAAGATCTTTGATCGGTTTTTCAAAATCCAGGAACTGACGGTTTTTATCTTGCGGCATAGGCAGTGATAATAAGCTGTAAAATTAAGGGATGAAGGATTTTTTAAGAAAGTTTTCTACAAACGCCCCTTTTCTCGTGACTGCCTGCAAAATCAAGGATTTTGGCAAACAGTGGCCTGCTTCGCTTACGTTTACGGAACTCATTGTTAATGAGCATCTATTAACGCAATCCCGGGGGATTTATGATGTGCTTTCCGGTTTTTAAAGGCTGCAAATGTAGTGTGAAAACGGGATATTTTGGCCCAAAGGCCCCTAATGGGGGAGAAGTTGTTTGTACAGGGGCTGAGTTCCCGGTATTTAACCCCTGTTGCCGGTTTCTGTTGGGGAATCATTCTCTGATTCAGATTAACTAAAAGTTTAATAAGCTTTTGGGCTGATTTACCTGATACACCATGTTATTAAAGCTGTTTGTTTAGGCCAATCTTTGTACTGGAACGATATGGCCGCTTACAAAACTGAACGATATAATAAACGATGAATTAAAATTAAGTGTTTAAACGACAAAAAAGCTTTGCGGGCTGAATCTCACAGTAACCAGTAAGTTACTTTATAATTATAACATGTTAATAACTGAATATCCAGTTTTGTTAAAACTTAGTATATTTGTCACCGGTATAATTGTCTAAGACGCCCCCTTGCACGTTTCTCCCCTGTTACCGTTTCTTTTACACTTAAAACTTTATTGTATGAAGAAAATTCAATTTTCATTGATCGTCGCGTGCCTGTGCGTAACGCTGGCTCGTGCACAAACCAACATTGCCTCCTCGGCAGTGGCTTCTACTTCGTATGTGTCTCCCTGGGAAACTATTTCCGCATTGAATGACGGGTACACGCCCGCTCATTCGAACGACAAATCGCATGGCGCTTACGGTAACTGGGACAATCCCAACTCTACCCAATGGGTTCAGTATGACTGGTCACAAACGTACAAGGTATCATCCATTCAGGTTTACTGGTTCAA
>JAJKIL010000091.1 GCA_021154515.1 Niastella sp.
TGATATAAACAAAAAAAACCTGTCTTGAAAAGTTAACGGCAGGTTTAAGAATTTTAGCAAATTACAGTTAACCGGTAGGTAAATCCATTGGCACACAATCGTATCGTAGCTGCAAAATCAAACGGGACGGGCCTGTAAGCCGGTTGTCATATCATTGTGTAAAGATATATTGATTGTTTCACTCACGAACGCCTGTTAATTTTTTACGCCACTTTTTGACCAAGGACATGTTTTAAATACCGTACCGGTTTTAATAACCCAGGCAGGGTCGCAACTCGTTGCCTGTTAATTAGTTTTATAACTGTTAAGGCTATGGTGCGAGGGTCTTTTTTTGAATAAAAGGGGTTATTTTGCCGGCTGAGGTGTTCTCAGTTATTGATATTTATCAAGATCGTGACGCTCAAATGAGTGACCAAAGGCCCACCAATAAAACAGGGCATTGATTTAACTTCGCTTAAAACAGTAATAACAGATTTATGTATTCTCCCGACCAAACAAAAGCTTTGCAAAAGCTGACTACCGGTTTAATGGAAAAAAACTCGCAAGGTCATATAACCGACAAAGACATCGAGACCCTGCGGGATGTACTTCGCTTTCATGAAAACCGGTACTATATTTTGAATGATCCTTTGATTGCCGACTTTGAATACGACCAACTATACAAGGCCCTCGAAAAGTTGGAAAAGGAGAATCCTGCTTTGCGTACACCCGATTCACCAACACAGCGGGTAGCCAAAGAGCTTACCGCAGCATTTCCAACGGTATCGCACCTGGTGCCTATGTTATCACTCGATAACTCGTACAATGCCGAGGACCTTATTGACTTCGACCGCCGGGCAAGAGAACTGGCGAAAGTGGAGGTGCTGGAGTATTGCGTTGAACCCAAGTTCGACGGGGCAAGCATTTCTCTCATCTTTGAAAATGATATGCTGGTGCGTGGCGCCACCAGGGGTAACGGAGTACAGGGTGATGATATTACTACCAACATAAGGCAGATCAGATCTATTCCTTTATCGGCAGCCATTTCAAAGTATGGTCTTGAACAGATAGAGATCAGGGGAGAGGTGTTAATGAGCAAACAAAATTTCAAGAAATATAACGATGGACTGGCCGAACAAAACCTGCCACCACTGGCCAACCCCCGCAATGCAGCAGCCGGCACTTTGCGCATAAAAGACCCCAAGGAGGTGAGTAAGCGAAACCTGGAAGCCTTTTTATACCAGATCAGCCATTATACCCAGTTACCCGACAAAGAAGTGGATCCTATTGTGAACAGCCACAGCGGTTGTTTGACTATGTTATGGGAACTTGGTTTCCGCAGCCCGGTAAAGGAAAAGAAAGTATTGAAAGGTATAGATGCGGTTGTTGCCTATTGCCATGAATTTGAACAACAACGCGACGATCTGCCTTATGAGATAGATGGCATGGTGATAAAGGTGAACGATATTCATCAGCAGGAGCTGCTGGGCATGACCACCCATCACCCCCGCTGGGCCATTGCTTATAAGTTCAAGGCACGTCAGGCTACCAGTAAGTTAAGGGCTGTTGAATTCCAGGTTGGCCGTACCGGTTCGGTTACGCCTGTGGCCAAGATAGATCCCGTTCCTATCGGTGGCGTTACTGTGGGTTCTATATCCTTATTTAACGAAGAAGTGATCAAAGACAAGGACCTTATGATAGGCGATACCGTGCTGGTTGAACGGGCTGGCGATGTGATCCCTTACATTGTTAAATCTTTGCCCGAACTCAGGAATGGCACCGAACAAAAGATCGTTTTTCCTACCCAATGCCCCGTATGTGGCGATAAGCTCGAAAAGCCGGAAGAAGAGGCTGTTTGGCGTTGCAGCAACATCAACTGTGAGGCCCAGGTGGTGGAACGCATCATTCACTTTACCAGCAAGGATGCCATGGACATCAGGGGTCTTGGTGAAGCAAACATTCGTAAGTTCTTCTCGTTAGGTTTCCTCAAAGAAGTGCCTGCTATATACGAGTTGCCTTTTGATAAGATCGGGACGTTAGAAGGATTTGGCAAGAAAAGCATTACCAATCTGCAAACAGCTATTGAAACTTCCAAAACCCAGCCCATACACCGGCTGATATATGCCCTGGGTATCCGTTATGTAGGAGAAACAACCGCAAAAACGCTTGCCCATGCGGTTAAGCATTTGTTAGATTTAAGGGATTATTCGCTCGAAGACCTCCAAAACCTTGAGGATATTGGGCCGAAAGTGGCTGGCAGCGTACATCAGTTTTTCCAAAATCCGGACAACATAGCCACCCTGCAAAAGCTTGAACAGCTGGGCCTGAAGCTGAAAAACGACAAAAAAGACCTGGTAAAGGGAGGCAACCTGAGCGGCCAAACGTTTTTGTTTACAGGCACCATGCCCACACTCAAGAGAAGTGACGCCGAAGCCATGGTTGAATCTAACGGAGGCAAGCTTCTCAGCAGCGTAAGCGCCAATTTAACGTATCTGGTAGCGGGAGAAGAGGCGGGAAGTAAGCTCGAAAAAGCCAAAAAGATAACCTCCATCAAGATCATAACCGAAGCCGAATTCCTGTCCCTTATACATCATTGATATGATTCTTATCAATTGTTTGATTTTCACATTTGTTTTTTTGTAACTTTAGCCAAAAGGAAAAGGCGATGATAAAAAAACTCCCCAACGAGGTGTGGAAACCATTACAGTTTCCAGGCTGGAAACACCTCCGTAAAAAGTATGCGTTATCCTCCATGGGACGCATAGCCAGCTACACAGAAGACGTTGTTGAAGACGGCAAGCTCCTTCAGGGTTCTTTAACTACCGGTTACAGAACTTTGAATCTCCATCGTCCAGGCAACAACGGTACTCTGTACATTCACCGTGAGATTGCCCGATTATTTCTGAAGAAAGCTTCACTTAAAAACAAGTATGTGATTCACATCAATCACAATAAGCTTGACAATGCAGTGAAGAACCTGAAATGGGCTACACTTGAAGAAATGATTGAACATCAGCAACACAGTCCCGCAAAAATTGCCTACAAAAAAGTGCAGGCAAACAGAACCGAAGGCTTGAAGCTGAATGCGAAACAGGTTCAAGGCATTAAAAAGATCCTCGCAGACAAGAACCGAAAGATCACCATCAAAAAATTAGCGGAAAAATTTGGCGTCTCTGAGATGACCATGTACCGCATTAAAAGTGGTGAAAACTGGGGCCGGATCAAATAATGCCCGGTAATTGATGTAAAAAATAAGTGGTGTGATTGAAAAGGCTAGCTTTCACACCACTTATTTTTTTGGAGAATGGTCAATGCTTCTGCCTTCTGCCTTCTGCCTTCTTTTCTTATCTTTGGCTATGCTACAATCCTCCACATTAAAATTTCTTAAAGACCTCTCCAGGAATAATAACAAGCCCTGGTTTGATGCGCACCGCAAGCAATACGAAGATGCCAAAAAGGACTTTGAAACGTTTATCCAGGCTGTTATCGATAAACATGGTCTGAAAGACGAGACCATCCGCGAACAGGAAGCCAAAAAATGTATGTTCCGCATTAACCGCGACGTTCGCTTCTCGAAAGATAAATCGCCTTACAAAAACAATCTGGGCGCCAGCATCAACCGCGGCGGCCGAAAATCAGTCTTTGCCGGTTATTATTTTCATCTGGAACCGGGCCAAAGCTTTGTAGGCGGCGGCATCTGGATGCCCATGCCATCGGAAATGAAGAAGGTACGGCAGGAAATTGACTATTGTTACGATGAGTTCAGGAAGATCGTGCAGTCAAAGAAGTTCACTACCATTTATGGCGATCTGTATAAAGAAGAAGGAATCGGACTTAGCCGGGTGCCTCAGGGGTTTGAAAAGGACAATCCTGCTGCCGAATATCTAAAGCTGAAAAGCTGGATCGCCATGCAATCGGTGAAAGATGCAGAGCTTACCGTTAAAGACCTTGTTAAAAAAACACTGGTGGCCTTTGAGACCCTGCAGCCAATGATACAATTTATAAACCGTTCTCTCGATAATGCCGAATAAGGCATATAAAATAAAAAATGAGGAATGCTAAAGGCTTTACTTTTTCATTCCTCATTTTTCTTTCTTAATTCTTTATTTCAACAGTCCTTTCCCCATCAGGTACTCAGCGATCTGAACCGCATTGGTAGCAGCACCTTTACGCAGGTTGTCGCTAACGATCCACATGTTGAGGGTATTAGGCTGGGTCTCATCCCGGCGCAATCTACCTACAAACACTTCGTCTTTTTCATGCGCATCCATTGGCATGGGGTATTGCTGGTTAGCAGGATCATCAACCACTACCACACCTGGAGCTGTTTGTAACAGTTGTTTTACTTCAGCCAGTTCATAATCTTTAGAGAACTCTACATTCACGCTTTCGCTATGGCCGCCCATAACCGGAATACGAACGGTGGTCGCAGTTACGCGAATGGCATCATCGCCCATGATCTTTTTGGTTTCGTTCACCATTTTCATTTCCTCTTTCGTATAGCCATTATCGAGGAACACGTCGATCTGTGGAATAACGTTCAGGTCAATCGGGTATTTATAAGCCATGGGGTATTCGCCATTGGCGCTTTTCACGGCTTTATCGCGTTCGCCCATCAGCTGGTCAACCGCTTTTTTACCAGTACCGGTAACACTTTGGTAAGTAGATACTACAATACGGTTGATGTTATATTTTTTATGCAAAGGTTGCAAAGCCACTACCATTTGAATGGTGGAGCAGTTGGGGTTGGCAATGATCTTATCGGCCGCGCTCAATACATGTGCATTTACTTCAGGCACCACTAATTTCTTAGTAGGATCCATACGCCAGGCCGAAGAGTTATCTATAACTGTAATGCCGGCTTCTGCAAATTTAGGCGCCCACTCCAGTGAAGTGCTGCCACCAGCTGAAAACAAGGCCACAGCAGGCTTTGCGGCAATAGCATCTGTCATGCTAACCACTTTGTACTTCTTTCCTTTGTACTCAACTTCTTTACCTACAGACTTTTCAGAGGCTACGGGCAACAATTCTGTAACCGGGAAATTACGCTCGGCCAATACCTGTAACATTTTGGTACCCACTAAACCGGTGGCACCTACAACCGCAACTTTCATGTTTTGCTCCTTTTGTTTTGTTTTTTTGGTTGAACACTCCCTTTTCAGGTAAGAGTGTTAAAATAAAAAAGCCTTCCCGTTTTTGGGGAAGGCTCCTGAATATGTTGGTATACAAAGTAGTCCTTAACCTTCCCCGTGTATGGAGCTTGTCTTGGTAGTCTTTGTATGTTTCTTTATCATTTGCATTTCGAGGGCCAAAATTAGTTCGCATTTGTTGTATGCCCAAATTTAATTTTTAACCCGTACGGGTCCAATGCTGAATTATTGAACCCAATTATTATCAATAATTAAGGTTAAGTGACAATAATTGCCTTATTCTATTTATATCTAATACATTTATTCCCCTGTTGGCCTGGCTCTGTTTAGATAGTATTAAATCTATGTATAACCATGATACTATCTGTTTTCAAACGCTTACTGCCCGCTTTGGGCTTCCTGTTCTATACAGCAGGTTCTTTTGCCCAGTTACCCAATCGCTTTGATGTGGTCATCGATGAATTACTGCCCGATCCATCGCCACCGGTTCAACTACCCAATGTGGAGTTTATTGAACTGAAGAACGTTTCTTCCACAGCATTTAATCTCCGTAACTGGAAACTAAGCGATGGCAGTACTACGGCAACTATATCTGCCAGCTTTACTTTAAAGCCAGATAGCTTTGTTATTGTTTGTCCCACCAGTGCAGTAACTATGTTTGCTACCTATGGCGCCACTATTGGTGTAAGCAGTTTTCCTTCCCTTAATAACGATGCTGATGTTATTGCACTGTATGCTGCTGATGGCAGACTGGTTCATGCAGTTGCCTATAACACCAGTTGGTACCAGAACGCCGTTAAAAGCGATGGCGGCTGGTCGCTGGAAATGATAGATACCAGGAATCCCTGCGCAGGTATCAATAACTGGAAAGCCAGTACCAGTAGCCTGGGTGGTACGCCCGGTAAAAAGAATGCAGTGAATGATAATAACAAGGACGACCAGCCACCAGCCCTGGTAAGGACCACTACCAAAGACAGCATCACCATCTCCGCCATGTTTGAAGAACCAATCGATAGTGCGTCTGCTGTATTTCCTGGAAACTATAGTATTAATAATGGCATTGCGCATCCTGCCTCTGCCAGTGTTATCATGCCTTTGTGCACAGAAGTTATACTAAAGCTGGAAGCGCCACTGAATAGCAAAACGGTGTATGAGTTAACCGTGAACAATGTAAAAGATTGCGCCGGCAACGCTATCAATCAACTGAACACCGCCAAAGCAGGTTTACCGGCATTGGCCGATAGCCTGGCAGTAATTATTAATGAGCTCCTTTTCAACCCCCCTCCCGATGGCTTCGATTATATAGAAATTTATAACCGCAGTAACCGGGTCATCGATCTGAAACAATTGTACCTGGCTACCCGTAATGGCACTCATCAGTTAACTGGTATTTCACCGGTTAGTGCTGTTTCCTGGTTATTATTCCCCGGCGAGTACCGGGTGCTTACTGAAAACAGGTTGTGGCTACAACAACA
>JAJKIL010000092.1 GCA_021154515.1 Niastella sp.
CAATTATCTGGTTGCTGCCATCCAGCCCCATGAACACACTGCTGAAATTATAGACCGGTGAAGGAGTGGTAGTCGCTTTATTTACAAAAGTGATCGTAAACACGCCATAATGATACCCTATGCCACCCAAAGAACTTAATTGTGGTTGAAAGGCGGTGGAAGAAGATCCTGACGGTGTAGCGTCTATGCCAGACAGCGATACGCCAATCAGGCTATCTACTTTTACCAGCGCATCTATAAGGCCATTGGTGGTAACTGACTTAAACCGATAAACACATCCGGGTTGCAGGCCGGTTCCTGATTCAACGACAGGATTATTAAAGTTCAACGTTTGCGAATTGGCCGCAACGTTATATATGATCAAAGTAATTATCAAGGCTAATCTGTTGATAACAGGGTACAAATGTTTCATACTGTGGTTTGAAAGGGTGAACCAAAAATTAACTACGACCACAGGAATTGGAGGTGTACTGATTTTCTCAGTGGAGATTGGAGTTGTATAGAATGCTCAGGCCGTAAATATGTATTTACGTATAATTAGGATTACCCGAAAGGATGATGATTTGTATAAGGCGGGCCTGTTCAGTAGGAAGATTGGGTACGAATACTTGATTGAAATTGTTAATACAAAGATTAACCCGTTTTTTTAAATATGCAAGTGTTGGGCCGCAAAATTATTTAAACTTGATCGGGGATAAGTATGGGATGAATATGGGTTGAATTTCAGCGGGGTATGAAATAAAAAAAGGGTGGATCAACCGGTCCACCCTCTTTTATTTTATTATGTATTATCCCAGGAAGTTTATTTGACTACTGAAACAGTTCCTTTTACGCTAACCTTACCTGTTTGCAAAGTTCCGCTGATAGTGTAGCTATAGATACCAGAGGGAGCTTTAGCGCCTGCTTTGTTAGTTCCATTCCAACCTTTGCTGATATCGGTTGTTCTGAAAACTTCTTTTCCGGCAGCATCTACGATCACGAAGCTTGTTAAAGTAAAGGCAGGGTCAACAGCAGGGATTGAGAAGGTGCTGCCAGCTGTCAGTGTTCTTGGCATGGCGATCTTTTTCACTACTGTTACGGTAACCTCAGCTGTTCCGGCGCAACCACTGGCGTTAGTACCAGTTACTTTATAAACAGTGGTTTTAGCAGGTTTTACAATCGGGCTGGCTGTGTTGGATCCGGTAACACCAGTAGAAGGCGTCCAGGAGTAACTCGAAATAGGGGCGCCACCGCTGGTTGCTGTTAATTTAGCGCTGAAACCTTCGAATATTTTGATCTCTGTGTTTGATTTGATCTCAGGAGCAGTTCCCATTTTCACTTCAATTACGTTTGAAGTGATGGGCGCACCGCCGCAACCACCGGCTGCGCTTGCCATTACCACGCTTACTTTGTCGCCATCAACTAAAGAAGCATTGCTGTAAGTGGAGCTGGTGCCACCGGCATCATTACCGTTCACCATCCATTTATAGTTGGGTGCGGTACCACCATTGGTTACTTTCACAGTGAAAGTAGCAGGAGAACCGACACACATACCGTTCAGCGCAGGAGCAATTGCCAGGGTTGGCAGCGCACCACCGCCTGTAACAGTTAAAGCAGCTTTACTTGAGAACAAAGTGCGGCAGGCGTTATTGGCCACGGCGCGGTATTGTAAGTTGTTCATCTTGGCTGTGATTCCGGTAACAGTGAGCGTGCTGGTGGTTGTACCTGCGTAGCTTCCACCTTCTGCTATATCAGCCCATTCACCGTTTGTTTGTACCTGCCATTGGTAGTTGTCGGCATTGTTAGCCGCAACTGTAAAGGAGGCACTGCCACCAGCGCAAACCTGTTTGCTTACAGGTTGTGTTTCGAATGAAGGCATGGGTGCGTTACAAGATGAAACAATTTCACGAATTGTATTATTATAGCTATCTGTGATGAACACGTTACCGGCATTATCGGTAGCGATACCGATGGGGTACCAGATCTTCGCCAGTATAGCAGGACCGCCATCGCCAGCATAATCAGGAGCACCGGTACCTGCGATGGTAGTGATGATGCCTTTTGAACTGATCTTTCTGATAGCGTGGTTTTGATAATCAGAAGCATATACGTTACCAGCCGGGTCAACCGCCAAACCATGGGGTGAACCCATCTGGAACTGTGCTTTGATAGCAGGGCCGCCATCTCCGCTGTAACCAGCTGTTCCGTTTCCTGCAAAAGTAGTAATAACACCCGCTGGGTTTATTTTACGAACAACTGAGTTGGAAGGATCGGCGATATAAATATTACCAGAGTAGTCTACAGCGATACCTGCGGGTTGCGTTAATAACGCTTTTGTCGCAGGACCGCCATCACCAGCGTAACCGGATCTTCCGGGAACACCCGCAATAGTGCTGATTACCCCTTGTTTATTTACTTTTCTGATGACTTTGTTAGAAGCATCTGAAATGTACAGGTTACCATCTTTGTCAACAGCAACGGCAGTAGGGCGATACAGTTTGGCTTGTGCAGCCTGGCCGCCATCACCACTAAAACCTTCTGTACCGTTACCGGCGAAGATGCTCATGATACCTGATGTAGTAACCTTCTTAATTACAGATGAGTTAAAGTCGGCGATGTAGATGTTGCCATCATTATCGATGGTCATACCAGTTGGCTGGGCTAACTGGGCTGCGGTGGCGGGCCCTCCGTCACCGGCTGTACCAGCGGTACCGTTACCAGCTACGGTGCTGATGATACCGTTGGAATTTACTTTCCGGATAACGTGGTTACGCATATCCGCGATGTAGAGGTTGTTGTCGTTGTCGGTAGCCACCGCCCTTGGTTGATTAAACCGGGCATTGTTGGCAGGACCGGCATCTCCACCATATCCGGGAGATCCTACAACACCGGCTACGGTAGTAATTGTTTGTGAGTACGCTACAGAGCTGCTTGCAAACAGAAGCAGGCCGTTAAATACGATCTGGTTGAGTTTCATGGGATTAACAGGATTAGTTTAATAACAGTAAAGTTATATTCATCGAAAAAATATAAAAAGTTTTCTATTCAGCCAATACCAATTTAATGTGATATTAACGGTATATTTCTACAGGTTCGATTCGTAATTTTCTATCGTAAATTTTCATCCAGAACAGATGTGGAAAAGCCTTAGGATGGGGGCGGGATTACGGCATCGCAATCAAATTATACTTTACCTGCTTCGCCGATGTATACCGCGCTGTTCACCTGACAGGCCGGGATATACTAAATTTTCTGTTCTGCTACTCATTTTTCGGTTGCTGGCTTATCCACAGTGCGTTTGCTTCGATCCCCGGTTGTGAGAACTAAAGAACGGCCATTTATTTATATTATTGTTTCAAATACCGGATGTAGTGGTTTTACTATGAGAACAGGTTTTTTTGCTCCGTACTTTCATCAATGCCCAGTGGTGGCAGATTGGGCCATTCGTAGCGCGCTGTTTTTTCCCTGTTGTCGGGGCGGGGTTTGGTAGAACGTATGGTGAATACCGGCCAGTACTCCAATTGCTCCGAAGGCATCTCAAAATCAAGCACTTCCTGTATGTCTTCATCGGTTAAATCGGGCTGCAGCCATTTTAATTCCAGTTCTTTAGGAAGGAACATCGGCATGCGGAAAACGTTGGGGCCGCCATTATGAATTTGCTTCATCACGGAATTAGCCGACCGCGTAATAAGTGTAAAAGTACCTTTTATTTCACCGGTTTCCACATCGGGAATGGGAGAGTAATGATATAAACCGGGAATACAGAACATGGGCCGGTCTTTTATGTGGATAAAATAAGGCACTTTATTTTTCCACCCTTTTATTTCCCGGTGCTCGTAAATACCTGTTACCGGAATAAGACACCTTTTTGACCGGATCCTTCGCCAGAAAGACTTTTTATCGTTTATGATCTTTTCGCTTTGCGCATTGCACATGTATTGCCGGCCCTGTTTTATTTTTTCGGGCGTGTTCATGTAATCGGCAATCACACCCCATTCAAATGGCATTAATTTATAAGTGCCGCCATCATTAATTATAACGGGATATTTGCGATAAGCCTGCGCCATTACATGAATGGCCATATCAAAATCAAAATTAAGTTGCGGGTCAACCACCAGGTCGGGCAAATAATCTGTTATTAACTGAATGTTCGACGAAAACGAAATATCGTAACACATGCATCAAAAATTTTCAATTTCTGCGAGCGGTAATTTTACCTCATGAATCCCAAACTTTAAGGTAATGAAAAGTTCGCCAAACTGAACAAAAAGGTCAGCCTTTACCGCATCGCTGCGGCTGAGACTCCAGTCCATTTTTTGATTGATGTAATTGCGGATCTTAGCGGCAATAGGTGCGGTGGGTTTCCATGGTTGTGGCACCAGTGGGCTGTAAATATGAAATCCTTCAGGCTGGCCGGCGGCAATGAACATTTTTTCATAATGCTCCGGCTCGTTTATATTATATAAAAACTTGTTGGGATCGTTGTCCAACGCATCATAATGCGTTTTTGCCCGGCTGTAATCAGTATAGTGGCTAAATAAAAAAGCGGCTTTGTTCAGGGGATCGAGCTGGTTTTTACCACGCGGATAAGTTTGGCGCACAAAAAAAGTATTGCCCGCTTTTATGAGCGATTCCAGCAATCGGGTTGTCAGCAAAACAAACGGATTGTGCATAGCTCAGATTTTTATGGTCAATACTTCCTCAATGCGAGTGGTGTAACAGGGCGATAATTTTAGTTGGCGCAATTTCCACCGCGTACTAAAACCCTGCAAGGCAAAGCGCACGGTATTTTTGCCAAACGATCTGTTCACCTTATCCAACACCTGCATCAGTTGTGAATTTCGTGCCCTGTTTTCGGTATCAAAAACACTGGCCTGTACTTCGGTGGCCGGTATCAATTCCATGGCGGTACAACCTGTTTTATTATAATTATAACCTGGCCTGTAAATGGTTTCAAAACCCTGACGGGCATGGGTTATCAGTTCATTGGTGCTATTGGTGGCAACAGGTAAGCGAATGGTTAACGAACGGAAGTATTGTGGCTCGTTAGCGCGATGGGCGTTTGTTTGCACAAAGATCTGAATGGTATTGGTCACCAGCTGCTCACTGCGTAGTTTAGCCGCTACCATAGCGGTAAAATTGGCCAGCGCTTCCATTACTTCGTTTTTGTCGCTCAGCACTTTTCCAAACCAACGGGCCACACAAACC
>JAJKIL010000093.1 GCA_021154515.1 Niastella sp.
AATATCACCATCAATGAAATTGAGAAGCGAAATGTACCCGAAGAAGCGGTGTATTACAAACAGCGGAACAGTGGCCGGTTCAGTTATGCCGGGGTGCCGGTCGCAAAGGTGATACAGGAAATGGAACGGTATTATCATACCACAGTCTTCTTGCAGGGAAATATGAGCGGCTGTGTTTTTTATGGGTATTTCAGGTTGAATGACAACGTAGAAAGGGCATTGAGCCTGGTAGCCCTGTCGTTGAACGCAACAGTACAAAAGACAACTAACAATAAAGGATATGTTATTACCGGTGGCAATTGCCGGTAACTCACTCAGTTGGCATTGAATTCCTAGAAGCTTTATTATCAAATATTAACCCAGAAACGGTATGTACAGAACAATACCACATGCATCTTATTGCCCTGCCGGAAAAAGGCTAAAGACCCTATGGCTCCTGATGCTGCTACTATGTGGCGCAACCGCCCAGCTGATGGCTGGTGGCGTGAATGCGAAGAAAAGACAGAATGTGCTGGATAAGATCATCTCAATTGAATTAAAGAATGTGGTATTGAAAGATGCGCTGGATAAGATCGGCAGCACGGCAAAAGTATATTTTGTTCATACCAATAATGACGTATTGCTGAAGAATAAAGTAAGTATCTCAGCACGCAGGCAAACTGTAGGCGATGTGCTGAAGAAAATATTGTCTCCCTATGCACTATCCTGGATCGTGGTAGATGACCGCATCATTGTGCGGCCCGAAAACAACGTACCGGTGCGGCAGGTTTCTGCGGCACCTGGCGAACCCACGCACTCGATGAATGAAATAACCGTAAAGGGAGTGGTGACCTCCGAAAAGGAGGTGCCCCTGGCAGGTGTTTCGATCCTCGTAAAAGGCACAACCAGGGGTGTGGCCACGAATGAGAAAGGAGAGTTTGAATTGAAAAATATCAGCAGCGACGCGGTGCTGGTATTCTCAGTTACAGGATATGGCACCGAAGAAGTAAAAGTGAGTAACTACAAGGATGGTTTTATTAAATTAAAACTAAAAGAAGAAGCCACCAGTATGGACCAGGTGGTGGTGACCGGTTATCAGAATGTTGATAAGAAAAAGTTTTCCGGTTCGTCCGTACGACTGAAGATGGATGATATAAAAATGGATGGCACTACCGATGTGAGCCGCATGCTGGAAGGCCGTGCAGCCGGGGTATCGGTACAAAACGTGTCAGGCACCTTTGGTGCAGCGCCTAAAGTGCGGATCCGCGGCGCCACTTCTATCAATGGTGATAACAAACCGTTGTGGGTGGTAGATGGCGTGGTGCTGGAAGACATTGTGAACATTTCAAACGACCAGTTGTCGAGCGGTGATCCTACCACGCTGTTAGGATCTGCTGTAGCCGGTTTGAACGCCAACGATATCGAAAGCTTCGATATTTTGAAAGATGCCGCTGCAACCGCCTTATACGGCGCCCGGGCCATGAACGGGGTAGTGGTAATTACTACCAAAAAAGGCCGGGCGGGTAGAACATCTGTAAACTATACAGGTAACTACAGCACCCAGTTTAAACCAACTTACAACGATTACAATATTATGAATTCGGCCCAGCAGATGTCGGTGCTGGGGGAACTGTACCGGAAGGGGATCCTTACTTCCGACATTCTTGACAGAGGTGATATAGGCGTGTTTGGTAAAATGTATTCGAAGCTGAACGAGATGGATGCCAGGGGCAATTTCGTGCTGAAGAATTCACCGGCAAACATTGAATCATTCCTGTTGCGGTATGCCAATGCCAATACCGACTGGTTCGACCTGTTATTCCGTAATAATTTTATGCAGGAGCATTCTCTTGCCATCTCATCCGGTACTGATAAAACCCAGTCCTATTTTTCTACCAGTTATTATGGCGATAATGGCTGGACGATCGCCGACAAAGTAAGCCGCTATACCCTGAACTATCGTAATAACTATAAGTTCAACGATAAACTGAGCGGCGGATTCGCTACCGTGGGTTCTGTTCGTCAGCAAAAAGCGCCTGGCTCGCTTACCCGTAGTGGCAATCCCGTAGAAGGGAAGTATGATCGTGATTTTGATATCAACCCGTTCAGCTATGCGCTGAATACCAGTAGAACCCTTACCGCTTATGACGAAAAAGGTAACCTGGAATATTTCCGAAGGAATTTTGCCGATTTCAATGTCCTGAACGAGTTAAAAAACAACTACCTCGATCTGAATATCATTGATCTGCGGTTACAGGGAGACCTGGCTTACAAGTTTGCAAAGGATTTCCGCTATGAGTTTGTAGGCGCTATGCGGTATGTAAAGAGTACCCGTGAGCACCAGATCACCGAGCATTCAAATATGGCGAATGCCTACCGGGCCGATCAAACATCCACTATCAGAAATAACAATAAATTCCTGTACCGCGATCCCGACAATCCCGAAGCTTTACCGGAGGTAGTGTTGCCCTATGGAGGTTTCTACAATCGTGCCGAAGACGGCCTGGTGAACTTTGATGTCAGGAACAGTTTGAACTATACAAAAAACATTGGCAGCAAACACGCTGTTAATACATTGGTTGGTCAGCAGATAAAATATGCCGACAGACAACATTTCTCCAATACCGGTTATGGATATCAGTATGATAATGGCGGGGTGCCGTTCGTCAATTACAAAATTTTGAAACAAACGATCGAGTCGAATTTTCCTTATTATGAAATGAGTAAAGAATACGATCGGTTTGTGGCAATGTATGCATCAGGCACCTATACCTATGATTCAAAATATAATTTCACCGGTACAGTACGCTACGATGGCAGCAACCGGTTGGGACAATCATCAAAAGCCCGCTGGCTGCCTACCTGGAGTGTAGCCGGTTCCTGGAATGTAGACAGGGAACCGTTTATGCAGAATTATCCCTTTGTTGATTTTATGACCGTGCGTGGTACGTATGGATTAACTGCCAGTATGGGGCCTGCCACCAACTCGAGCATTGTATTGAAGAATGCTACTTCCAACCGGCCTTATGCAAACGAAACCGAGTCGGTGATCCAGCTGATTAATCTGGAGAACAGTGATTTGACCTGGGAGAAATTATATACCACCAACCTGGGTGTTGATGCCGGCTTTCTGAACAAACGCATGAACGTGAGCCTGGACGTGTATCAGCGAAAAAGTTTTGACCTTATCAGCAACGTCAAAACTTCCGGTATCGGTGGGGAAGCGTATAAAGCGGCCAATTACGCCGATATGGATTCAAGGGGCCTGGAAGTACTGGTAAGCGCACAGATCATCCATCAAAGGAACTGGGGCTGGAAAACAACTTTGACCTTTGGTTATAATACTACGAAGATCACCAATGCGAAAAATTCGCCCAACATCTTTAGCCTGGTAGGCGCAGAAGGTGGCAATAAAGAAGGCTATCCCGTTCGCAGTTTGTTTTCTTTAAAATACAAAGGGCTGGAACCTTTCTCTGGTTATCCGCAGTTTGTTGATGATGAAGGCAAAACCAATTCAACCGTTTACATGCAGTCGGAGTCAACTGGTAATTTGAAATATGAAGGCCCGGTTGATCCTACCATCACTGGCGGTTTTTCAAACACCTTTAGCTATAAGGCATTTTCACTGAATGTGTTTGTTACTTACCAGGTTGGTAACAGAATACGGTTGTACCCGGCTTTCAAAACCAGTTACTCCGATCTGGATGCCATGCCCAGAGAATTTTACGATCGCTGGGGTATGCCTGGTGATGAAAAGTATACCAATGTTCCCTCGATACTGGATGCGTTTGCCCAGTCACAGTTAAACGGTGCCTATCCTTATAACAACTATAACTATTCAACACAACGGGTAGCCAAAGGCGACCTGGTACGATTGAAAACCGTATCGCTGGCATACATGCTGCCCAATACAATGGCGAACCGTTTTGGATTGGCCAGTGCAAGTGTAGCTGCTGTTGCTACCAACCCCTGGTTAATATATAGCGATGAAAAACTTCGTGGACAAGACCCTGAGTTCTTTAATTCCGGGGGCGTAGCGCAGCCGGTGCAAAAGCAGCTCACTTTATCATTGAAAGTTGGATTTTAAAGGCAGAGGGCAGAAGGCAAAAGCCTCGTCGCGGCAGCCAGAAACACGGCAACTGGTAACCTGAAACTTGTAACAGAAACTTGAATTATGCAAAGGACATTATCATATACAGCATTCATATTATTATTTGGAATAACGGGGTGCAAAAAGTTTTTAGGAAAGAACCCCGATAACCGGGCGGCGCTCGAATCGCCGGAGCAGGTAAGCCAGTTGCTGGCTACTGCCTACCCGCAGAGTAATTACATGGCTTTTACCGAATCTATTTCAGATAACGTTAATGATAAAGGGGCCGGCGGCCAGGACCTTACCACAGTACAACCTTACTTTTTCAAGGACGTAACCGAGAATTCACAGGACTCGCCGGAGGGATACTGGAACGCCTGTTATTCGGCTATTTCTGCCGCCAACCAGGCTTTAGAGTCTTGTTTTAAAGCGCCTGATACAGCGAACTATTCTTCGCAAAAAGGCGAAGCGTTGTTATGCCGTGCCTATGCGCATTTTATGCTGGTTACTTTATTTGCAAAAACCTATGATCCCAATAGCGCTAAAACAGATCTGGGTATTCCTTATGTGCTCACGCCCGAGAAAGTAGTGTTTCAGAAATATACCCGCAAAACGGTAAGCTATGTGTATGAGATGATCGAGAAGGACCTGCTGGCCGGTTTGCCCCTGCTGGATGATACCCGCTATACTGTTCCCCGTTATCATTTTACCAAAGCTGCCGCCAATGCATTTGCCGCCCGTTTTTATCTGTACAAACAGGAGTATGCAAAGTCGCTCAGTTATGCCAATGCGGTGTTTCCCGGTAGTAATGTTACGGCCATTTTACGCCCATGGAACAGCACGTATTTAACACTCACCTATAATGAACTCTGGGCCCGGTATGCAAAAGCTTCGGAGCCGGCTAACCTGTTGCTGGTGGAAACTGCCAGTTGGTGGGCAAGAAATTATTTCAGCGAGCGGTATGCCATGGATGCTAATAAAAAAGCGGAGATCCTGAGTTCCAATGTTACCGGTGGTACATATGCCTTTACCCGGCAATCCTATACACTGGGTACCAACAACTATATGATACCAAAGATCAACGAATATTTTGTTCGGGTATCAGTAAACGCAACCATTGGTGTAGGTTATGTAATGGTGCCCCTGTTCACGACAGAGGAAGTGTTGTTCAACCGGATTGAAGCCAACATCTACCTGAATAATATTCCGGCAGCGGTACAGGACCTCAATGACTATGCCTCCACCCGCATATTCAATTACGATCCGGCCAGTAACACGATTACCACCAGTAAGATGCAGAATTATTATGGCGGTGATGAACGGCAGGCCACCCTGGCCACGCTGCTCGATTTTAAAAGGGCAGAGTTTGTACAGGAAGGCATGCGCTGGTTCGATCTGTTGCGCTATAACCTGCCGGTTACCCACACCACTACAGACGGACAAAAAATGGTGCTTGAAGCAAATGACAAACGCCGCGTGTTTCAAATACCTGAGTCGGCAAAATTATCCGGTGTAGAATTAAACCCACGTTAAACCCAGCAATGATGAGCAAAATACAAACCAACAAGCAACCCATAGCCAAAGTAATACCTATCACTTTTGCCCGCGGCTGGAAACACATGTACCCATCGTACGACGAGCTGATCATGGATAACAGGGTGCCCCGTTGGTTAGTACCCTTGTTGGAAAGACTTAAACATGTAAAAAATTTCCTGGTGAACCATACGCAAAAAATAGTCTTCTTTTTCTGCCTTATTGCATCGCTGGCGGCCTGCAAAAAGGACTCGCTTGATAAGGTAGACAGCATTCCCGGTCTCGGCGGCGACACCTGGGGGGCAACTCCAATAGACAAATGGATCAATGATAGTTTAACCATACCCTTCAATATAGCCGTAAAGTATAAATGGGACCAGTTTGAATTGAGCCTGAACAAAACACTGGTGCCGCCAAAAGAAGATAAGATCATCCCGGTATTAAGTTCCATAAAGAAAGTGTGGCTCGATACGTACATCGCCGAAAAAGATTCGATGTTCATGAAAAAATATGTGCCCAAGTTCTTTGCGCTGGCCGGCAGCGCCAGCTGGAATACCGATGGTACTATCACCCTGGGAACAGCCGAGGGTGGAAGAAAAGTGGTTTTGTATGTGCTGAATGATTTCAGGATAAAGGGCAGTCCGGATTACAAGCCTTCCGACTCTTTCAATATCAAACAAATGTTCCACACCATTGAACACGAGTTCGGGCATATTCTTCACCAGACCATTATGTACCCGCAGGATTTCAAATCTATTACCGTGGGCTTCTATACCTCGAACTGGAATAACGTCTCAGACGCCAATGCCAATAAGGACGGGTTTGTGACGGCTTATGCGGAATCGGCGCCCGATGAGGATTTTGTAGAAATGATCGCCATGATGCTGATAGAAGGAAAAGGCGGTTTTGACGCCATCGTGAACGGCATTCCACCCGGCACCAGTGCTAATAATGTTACCCAGGCCCAGGCGGTGAATAAGTTGCGTCAGAAGGAAGCCATCGTAGTTAATTATTTCAAGGATACCTGGGGCATTAATTTCTATAGCCTTCAAACCCGCGTGCGTGCACAAGTTGAAAAATTAATCAAGTAAGCAACAATGAAAAGAATAGCATCATATATAGTACTGGCAGCAATAGCTTTCAATAGCTGTAATAAAAAAGAAGATAAAGTTTTCGATAAATCAATCGATGAACGGCTGAATGAAACGCTGGCTGCAGATCAAAAAGCATTGACAGGTGCTCCATACGGTTGGAAAGGTTTTATCTACCCCGCAGGGTTAAAGGGTGGGGTAGTAGCCTTTTACTTTAAATTCAACGACAGTAACCGCGTGGAAATGTTCTCTGATTTTGATGCCGCTTCGGCTGTTACGCCCATGACGGCCAGTTACCGGTTGAAAGCATTACAACAACCTTCGTTGATCTTCGATACCTATTCTTATGTACATGTGCTGGCCGATCCTGATGGCAGCGTGAATGGCGGTGATTATGGCGCCGGGTTGGGCTCTGATTTTGAATTTGCCATCGATAGCATGGCAAAAGATTCTGTAAAGCTGACCGGCCGCTTTAATAAAAGCAAGGCCTTCCTGGTAAAAGCCACGCAGGCGGAGATGCAGAGTTATTATGATAAGAAATATTCAAACCGGCTGTTTTCCAACATCAGCAAATACACCACCTATTTCAAACGACTGGTAATTGGTAGTTCACAATATGAGATAAAGGTGGATCAGACAACGCGTACCGTCACCCTTACCTGGGTGGATGATAAAGGTGCGGTACATTCAGTTACCACTGGTTATTATTATACCACGGATGGTATTGTCTTGTCACCGGCTATTGTAGCTG
>JAJKIL010000094.1 GCA_021154515.1 Niastella sp.
AAAAAACATATTAACATTCGAAGTATTACGATTGCGTAGGTTAAAATTCGCCATTACTTTTGGGCATAAATTAATATCTAAAGCTGTTAAGTATATACACTTACATATGCATTAGATAGTTAATCATGAATCATATACCCTTCGTAAAACATTAGAAATTATGAAAAAAACGTTCCTCCGTTTTTCGGCAACCGTTATGGTGGCCACCCTTCTTTTTGCCTGTCAGAAAGAAATGTCGAAAAGTGCGAAAGCTGATTTAAGCACTGAGACTTCCTCCAGGTCCGCTGTTACCCTTGCTACTCCCTGCGGACAATTGCGTACCTATACCCAGGGTGGCTGGGGCGCATCGCCCGCCGGAAACAATCCCGGTACTTATTTACACGCTAACTTTCAGTCAGCATTTGGTGAGTATTTAACAGTAGGTTGTTATCCCGGCAAGTTTTATGTGAAGTTAACATCGGCCCAGGCTGTTACTGATCTGTTACCTGCTGGTGGGCCTGGCGCGGCTTTAACCGCCATTTATACCAACCCAGCTTCGCTTAAAAATGTATTGGTAGGACAACTGGTTGCCCTGAAATTATCAGTAGGCTTTGATTATGCTGATGCCAATTTTGGCCAGTCATCAGTAGCACTGGGTAATATGATCATTGGCAGCGGACCTTTCAAAGGCAATACCGTAGCTGATTTTCTTGCCATTGGTGAAGAAGTATTGGGCGGCTGTAGCAAAGATTTCACTCCACAACAAATTGTTGAAACGGCTACTTCCATCAATGAGAATTTCGACAACGGCTCTACCGACAAAGGCTTTTTAACCTGCCCAAATGACGGCGGCAATACCGGCGGCGGCGGCATTATGCCTGGCTAATAGCTAAAGTTTAGTATACGTATATAAGAAAGCCCCGGTCAGCCAATTGGTAGACCGGGGCTTTTATTTTTAATTCGTTTATTGCTTTACATCGCATCCACATCGGGGATCACAACCACACTTCTGAACTTTTTATCATTGTGCAGGATGGCTATCTGCTCCAGAACAAAACGCTTGCAACGTTGTATGAGCTCACCATCTTTTGGCAGTTTTATCAGCAATTCCATCAGGTACTGGTTGCGCACGCGGTTCACCACCGGTTCTGCTGGTCCCACCAGGTATTTTCCATAGTCGCCCTGCATGGAGAACGCCATCATTTGGGCAGCCGCCTCTACCACATCCTTCGACTTATGTTTTAACGTAAGCATGATAAGCCGTGCAAACGGCGGATAAAAGAACACCTTCCGGCCCTCAATTTCCTGGTTGTAGAACAATCCATAATCGTGTTGCTGCACATAATACAGCACGGGGTGTTGTGTATTGGAAACCTGTATATATACCTTGCCCTGTTTATCTTTTCGGCCCGCGCGGCCACTCACCTGCTCCATTAGTTGAAAAGCCCGTTCGTTCACCCTGAAATCGGCAAAGCTCAGCAGGCTGTCTGCATCCAGAATGCCAACCAGGTTCACGTTTTCGAAGTCAAGTCCTTTTACAACCATTTGCGTGCCCACCAGTATGTCAAGCCGGCCCTGTTCAAATTGTTGGATCAGGCTATCGTGCGCTGTTTTACCACGAACACTGTCAATATCCATACGGGCCACGCGCCCATTGGGGAACATCTCTTCCAATTGTTCTTCAATACGCTCCGTCCCAAAATTGCGCTGGGAAAATTTATCGCTGCCACAAGCCTGGCAGGCATGCACCGGCGGATATACGGTACCGCAATAGTGACAATGCAGTTTATGGGTGTTCTTATGAAAGGTTAAGGTAACGTCGCAATACTTGCAATGCGGGATCCAGCCGCAGGTTTGACAAACCTGGTAGGGCGAATACCCACGCCGGTTCTGGAAAAGGATCACCTGTTTGCCCTGTTCCAGCGACTGGTCGATGGCGGCTTTTAACGGGGGCGTTATGATGATCTTGTTCTTATCGGCCCCAAACATTTTTTTGGTATCGATGATGTCGATGGCCGGCAACTGCACCCCGCCAAAACGTTCGCCCAGTACAGCCAGTCCATACTTTTGCGATTGGGCATTGAAATAGCTTTCTACCGAAGGGGTGGCGCTGCCCAATAAAACATTCGCCTTGAACAAAGAGGCGTAATAAATAGCGCCATCACGGGCATGATAACGCGGCGCGGGGTCCTGCTGTTTATACGAGGTGTCATGCTCTTCGTCCACTACTATTAAACCCAGATCGGTAAACGGCAGAAAGATCGATGAGCGGGCGCCCAGCACCACTTTCAACTCGCCGGTCTTTACTTTATTCCAGATCTCCACCCGTTCGTTCTGGTTGAATTTGCTATGATATATTCCAATATACCCGCCAAAATGCTTTTGCAACCGGCGGATAACCTGTGAGGTCAATGCTATTTCTGGCAACAGGTAAAGCACCTGTTTTCCCTGCCGGATGTACTGCTCGATGACCTTGACGTACACCTGTGTTTTACCGCTGGATGTAACGCCATGCAGCAGGCACACCGGTTTGCTAACCAGCTGTTCGGTAATGGCGTCAAAAGAGCGTTGTTGCGCAGGGGTTAATTCAAAATCTATTTGAATATTGCGGGGCAGGTATTGCAGGCGGTCGACCTGCCGTTTCTCCAGCCACAAAATGCCTTTATCAACCAGTCCTTTTAACTGCGTATCCGAAGCGCCGCTTTTCTTCAGCAATTCGGGTTTGGTTACTTCGCCCTGTGTTTTTACCAGGTGCAGGTAACTCAGCAACAGTTCCAACTGCTTTTCGGCCCGCTGCAGTTTTTTATCATCATTCAGCAAGGCAGACAACTCCTCCTCATTGTCGTATTTGTGGTTGAGCAAAACAAAAATTTCCTTTTTGGGCGACCAGGTTTCTTTCAGGGCTTCCCAAACCACACACACTTTTTTTTCGATGAGCCGTTTTATAACGGGATACACGCGGTTGGAATCGAGGATCTGTTGCACCTCGCCGATCTTCAATTCTTTTTTCAGCAACAGGGCTTCTCCTACCAGGTATTCATCATGATCGAGGCTGGAAAAATTATCGCCAAACTCCTCATTGAACATCAACACGGTTTCGCTGCTTAATTTAAAATGGGCAGGCAGTGCGGCCGCCATCACTTCGCCTTCGCTGCACATATAATAGCGGGCGATCCATTCCCATAATTTCAGTTGTTGGGGAAAAATAACCGGTTCGGCATCGAGGATGTTGAGAAGATCCTTTGCTTCAAACGCCTCGGGTTTTTCGTGATGTAACCGTTTAACCACGCCGGCGTATTTCTTGTTCTTGCCCAATACCACCTCCACCCGCACGCCGGGTTTTATTTGGTCGCGCAATGGCTCAGGCACCGACCAGGTGTAATTTTTGGGTAAGGCCAGTGGAATTATTACTTCTGCGTACAATACGGAGCTGCTCATTCGTGGCTCAAGATACGAAGGTTGGTTGACTAGTTGATATAGTTGACAGGTTGATAAAGGGCTCGGGGGAAAGATGGTTGTTTTGTGGATATATGCAGGTGGTAGTTGACCAGTTAACCAGTTGATCAGTTGACCAGGAGGCAGGTCGTGAAACGTGAAAGGGTTCGCCAAATTCGGGATTCACTTCCAAAATCGGAACCCGGCAAGTTCTATCTCTTCGCTACGCTCAAACTTCAGATAACCTGGAACTAAAGAACTCAATAACTAACAAACTAAAGAACTCAATAACTTACGAACCTATGAACTTAACGTTGAACCTGAAACCGGAACTATGTAATCCAACCGGCCTTATACTCTCGTAGTTTCTGTTCCATAACCTGCGCCACTTGTTGTTTTAGCGCTTCTACATCCTTTCCCGTAAGCCCGGTTACTGGTATTTCCTTTAAAAACACAGTGCGGCAGCGGCCGGGGTTTAAACTGAAAACCGATCCAAAGTGCATGCGATGCCAGGTATCTAAAAACAACAAGGGTTTTATGGGCGTTTGCGTTTCGATGGCTATGCGGAATGCACCATCGTACAATCCTTTTAACGGCTGATTGGTTTCATTGAACGTGCCTTCGGGAAATATAAAGATCGAAATACCCTTTTTGATCACCGACTTTAAAATACGCACACTATTGGCCCGGTGGGCTGCGCTGCTGCGATCGACCGTAACCACCGCATTGCGGTAAATAAAACCAAACAGGGGCACTTTCGACATTTCGGCCTTGCCCAATGCCCGTACCCGCTGGTTAAGCGCCCGTACAATTACCGGCGCATCGAGGTAAGAAATATGATTGGCAATAAAAATGTATTGTTTGTTCTTATCGTGGGGATGCTCATAAAAATTCCGGTGCCTGATGCCTGCCAGAAAGAACCACGACCTTGCCCAAAAACTGCAGAGCCGGTAAATAATATTCCCCCCTCGTACTTTGCCAAAAAACGATGCTACCACAACCGGTGGAATAACCAGCAGCATACAAAGGACAAACATGACCAGTGCATACAGGCAATAAATAAAACGAAGGATCCTCATGTGTATTGAAATAGTTGTACGGACTTAATATTAAGGAAAAACGCAACCTATAAATGCAACCTTAAGAAACGGGGGCAGCATTTAAAAAGTATTGATTCAGATCAATTTATATGCTCTTATTTCATCTACAATCGCAGCTCCATTCATTATCGAGGTCAATGACAGTGATAACCACCATGCCCCGTTTGGCGGGCGCAAAGATAATACGCACCTGCTGGCCGTCGTGGGTAGTTCCTTCCAGGGCATATTTGGGGTCGGGTCGGCCGGCGGGCTCGCTTTTGCGGTAATTGATGCGTCCTTTTTCAAGTATTTCCTCCACTTCCGACTCATCGATGTGGCGGCAATCCATACGGCAACGGGCATGTTTGGTGTAAATGAGGTGGCCGGGATGGCGGTTGATAACATCCTCATCTGTAGTACCAGTACGAACATTATCTTCTTCTTTGGGATAATTATCCCGGGCCGGGCCTTTACCCTTTTTACCAGCGTGGGTGTATTCATTGCCGGAACCGGGATGATCGTTCCCGGAATTGGGATTATTTTGGCAAGCAGCTATTAAAAGGTAAGCCAATAAGAAGAAACCAGTTAGTACTCTTTTCATAAGAGAAGCAAGATAGTGGATAGGGTTGAGAAAGTTGACGAGTTGACCAGTTAACAAGTTGACGAGTTAACAAGGAAATCAAGTGGGATTCTGGCGTCGCGGTATTTCTGCCTTCTGCCTTCTGCCCTCTGCCTTTATTTAAATTAATTATCTTTGCGCCCGTTATGGGCTCAAAAAAAACAGTGGCATTTCATACTTTAGGGTGTAAGCTGAACTTTTCAGAAACCTCTACCCTTTCGCGTATGCTTGAAAATGAAGGGTTTGAAAAGACAGCTTTCGAAAATATTGCAGATGTGTATGTGATAAACACCTGCTCGGTGACCGATAATGCCGATAAGGAATGCCGGCAACTGGTACGGCGTATTCAACGCAAATCGCCGGAAAGCCTGGTGGTGATCACCGGCTGTTATGCCCAGCTGAAACCTGAAGAAATTGCCTCCATCCCCGGGGTGGATATGGTGTTAGGCGCTGCCGAAAAATTCAACATTGCCCACCACTTAAAAGAGCTCACGAAAGGCGATGCCGCTAAAATATGCAGTTGCGATATTGAGGAGGTGAGCGGTTTTCATTCTTCCTTTTCCATCCACGACCGCACCCGCACCTTTTTAAAAGTGCAGGACGGCTGTGATTATAACTGTTCTTTTTGCACCATACCCATGGCGCGGGGCAAAAGCCGCAGCGACTTAATTGAAGGCGTGGTGGCGAATGTAAAAAAGCTGGCCGCCAATGGGGTAAAAGAGATCGTGCTTACCGGGGTGAACCTGGGCGACTTTGGAAAAGGCCAAAACGATGCGAACAGCACCAGTCCGCATAACCGCGAAGAGAACTTTCATGAGCTGGCCATGGCGCTGGATCAACTCGAAGGCGTTGAACGGTACCGCATATCGTCTATTGAACCTAATTTACTGACAAACGCTATAATTGAACTGGTAGCCAACAGCAACACCTTTATGCCGCATTTTCATATTCCCCTGCAAAGCGGCAGCAACCGGGTGCTGGGATTAATGAGAAGACGCTACCGCCGGGAGTTGTATGCCGAACGCGTTAAACTCATAAAAACCCTGATGCCGCATGCTGCCATCGGTGTTGACGTAATTGTTGGTTTCCCGGGCGAAACAGAAGAAGATTTCCAGGAAACATTCAATTTTCTGCACGAACTGGATGTAACCTACCTGCACGTATTCACCTACTCAGAAAGGGATAACACCCACGCCCTTACGCTGGGCCCCGTTGTTCCCATACCTGTACGGCACGAACGCAATAAAAAACTGCGCAATTTGTCGTACATGAAAAGCCAGTACTTTAACCAGCAGCATGCCGGTCAAACACGCAAAGTGTTGTTTGAAGAAAATGAAAAGAACGGCATGATGGAAGGTTACACCGACAACTACATTAAGGTAGTAGCTCCTTACAAACAGGAATGGGTGAATCAAATAGTTGACTGGAAGTTGTAATATGTGCGCCCTACCGCGTAATTACGACATATATAGATTAATCATTTTTTGCATAGGGTAAGTATTTTCTCCTATCATTGGGGAATGATTATGCGAAAATATTTGCGCAAATGGAGTAGCTTACACCCGGTTACCAGCATCATAGTGAACGGCAAAATTATTATTGGCAATAACCCGGTAATAATATAAATTCACTAACAGGAATACATGGTTAAAAGCTCTGGGGTAGTACATACATACACTACTCAATAAAATGCTATGCTCCCAGCGTCTCATCCGTTAAATATATTGGTGATAGAAGATAATGAAACAGATTTTGTTCTTTTTTGTGAGTATTTAAAATTAAGCAGGCTTCCCACCAATAGTATATTTCGGGCCGAACGACTCGGCGAAGCCCTTTGTCTTGTACACGAACACCAACCCGATCTCATATTTCTTGACCTGAGTTTACCCGATAGTGACGGCATTAATTCTTTTGAACGGCTGAATGCAGAGGCCCGGCATATACCCATTATTGTTTTATCGGGTTTGCTCGACAAGCAGGTTGCCTTACACACCATTTCGCTGGGTGCGCAGGATTACCTGATGAAAGATGAGCTGGATGAAAAGGTGCTTACCAAAAGCATTCAGTACAGCATTGAACGTAAAAAGATCCTGCAAAAAGTAGTAGAGAACTTTGAACGGTACAACACCCTCATAAAAGCCACCAGTGATACCATTTGGGATTGGGACCTTCGCACCAACGACGTGCTTTGGAACGAAGGTATTTCTTCCATCTTTGGTTTTGCCCCCACCAATGTTCAAAATACTATTGAATGGCATCACCAGCATATTCATCCTGAAGACCGCGAACGCATTTTACAAACCATTGATGAATGCATGCGCGAAGGCCGCGACCACTGGCAGGAAGAATACCGGTACAAGTCGGCCAACGGCGTTTATAAATTCGTGTACGACCGGGGCTATATTTTAAAGACCGAACACAACAAACCTTATCGCATCCTGGGCGCCATGATGGATATTACCGAGCGCAAAAAAATGCAGGAAGAACTGATGCGCAACCAGATAGAGACCCAGAAGTTGATTACGCAGGTGACCATTCAAACCCAGGAACAGGAACGCCGGGAAATTGGCCGCGAATTGCACGATAACATTAACCAGATACTGGCCACCGCCAAACTGTGTGTTGATATGGCGTTGCATGAAGAAGACCATCGCAAAGAGTTACTGAGCAAGGGTTACGAAAACATTACCAGGGCCATAAACGAAATACGCAAACTGTCAAAAACACTGGTGCCGCCCTCCCTGGGCGATATTGGACTAAAAGAAGCCCTGCTGGAGCTGATAGAGAATATAACGATCTCCAATGAACTAAAGATCAGAATAAAAGCTACCGACCATCATATTGAAGACATGTCGAACAA
>JAJKIL010000095.1 GCA_021154515.1 Niastella sp.
GTTATTCATGCATGGTCTTTTGTTTGAAATTTCTTATTGAAAATAATACAATCACTAAGCATAAGAAAACAGTACATCCCGAATAAAACCGCTCTTGAATTGTCCAATCTTTTCCGGCAACAAAAGATATAATATTTGCGGTTAAAAAAATAATATAAACACCGGTGGGTGTCTTCGATGGTGTTTCGTAAGTTTCGACCATTTGTGGAATGCTTGCAATAACAACCGCGAGACTACTTGAGATAATTCCTGCTTTGGTTCCGGAAAAATGCCAAACTATCAGGCAAATAATAACCAAGACTGCAGTCAATGCTTCAACCCAGGAAAACGAAATCTGCTTTTTTATAGCCAGCAAAATGCTAACAATTATGCCACCTAAAGCATTGGATAATGGAAGCCAATAATTACCACCTTCAAATATTGTTGTTACTGTCGCAATAGTATCTAACATTGCCCATAGCAAAAAAGAGACAAAGCTTTGCTTAACTTTTAATCTCATTACTCCATTAATAAGAAACGCATATGCTAACATTCCAATCACACCTGCAAACGGTCGAAAGAAAACCTGCATAAGTCAATTATTAATTCCGCTTGATAAGTAAACTCTTATTGATTAAGCCTAATCATGCATTTAACTTCTTCTTTATCGTTAGCATACCATTCCACACAGTAACCTTCGGGGTCTAAGTTCGGTTGTTTAAGCAGCTCTTCAAATGCTTTACTAATGCTGGTTTTATCTTTTCTAAAATCTTCTACGACTGTAGAAACGTAATTACCACTTTTAATTATAAGAGTATCACACTGATATTTTTCTGATTCTCCTGCAAAGGTTTCTTCAGTACCAACACGATAAATAATTTTACCATTTTCTGGTCTGGAAATGCCAAAATATTTTCTTTCTTTCGAGAATGGCACCATTGTATGAAGCCTGTCATGGGCATCTTGTATGCCATCGGGAAAAGATTTAGCTGTTACGTAAAAGATTTTGATGTCTTTCTCGATTTTGTCTGCTTTCATATTTTTGGTTTTTTTTATTCATAATAAGTTTCACCAAAGAATATTTATAAAATAAATTATCAATATGCTCTTCGCATAGCTAACTACGCTAATCTCGATATTTAAACAGCAAAAAAGCGTCTGTTCCCAAATTTAATTAACATTCTCCACAGAAGGGCCTCAAAATTATTTAACAAAACGCATGTACCGCGTTCTACACCATAACCATCAATTTCTAATTTTCCTGTATTATCAATTCTTGTTGGCAAGGAATCGAAATTATGTCGGGAATCTCGGCGGTTAAAGATGCAATTTTGCATTCATTACGTCGTCCAGGATAATTGCCGGCCGGCTATCGCTGTTTCGTACCCGTAAGGAGATGCTTTGAAGGGTAATGCCTTTTACGTGCCGGATGAACAAGCCGCTTGCGGGATATACCTCACCATACATCCGGTTTTCGGGATAGCTGGTTGGCGCTTCTTTCAAAGGCAGGTTGGCTTCGCTAAGCGTTCCCTTTCCCATTCCGCTTATCGAAATATGTTGCAGAACAATATTCTCTACGTACGCCCCGGGAAAGGCCGTTATCGAACTGCTCATTTTGCTGTGGCTAACGGCCGTGACGTTCCTGATGACAACATTCCGGATCTTGCCTACCGGCGCCTCACCTACCTCGCCGGGCTGCTTGCGGCCACGCCTGCCCAGCACAATGAAAAGGGGCGTTTGCACGTCTTTCATTTGAATATTGGAGATCTTTACGTCCTCTACAACCCCACCGTCCACAGCCTCCAGGGCAATGCCGGAAATAACCGTAACAGGCTGCTCAATAAAGGCCAGTTTCTTTTGCCATTGGCGAATATGGTCGGCTGACGCCCTTTTAATAGTGCAATTTGAAACCGTCAGGTTTTTTAAACCGCCGAGAGACATAGTGCCGAACTTAATGGCGTTGCAATTGCTGGCAATGGTGCAATTGCGCACAACAGCATTTTCGACCGGGCGGTTCCTGTCGTGGCTTTTAAAACAAATGCCATCGTCATCCACATCAATTACGCAATTTTCAATCAGTACATTCTTTGCATCAATGTCTATTCCGTCCTGGTTATAATTGCTTTGGTTAAAAATGTTCAGGTTGCGCAGTTCCAGATCTTCGCAACCCAGGTAGTTCTGCATCCAATAGGCGGAGTTACGTAGTTGAATACCTGACAGCCTGATCTTTTTGCTGTCAATAATTAACAATAGGCAGGGTCGTGTGCGGCTGGCCAGTGTGCTGTCGTCGCCCAACTGAAACCCGGGACTGTCTCCGCTTCCGTCAATGGCACCTCCGCCGGTAATAGAAATATCCTGTACGCCCTCGGCAAATAAAAATGCTTTGTTTGGGTATTGCTTTCCATCCGGGTAATGCGTAAATGCATTTTTATAGTTTACTTTATTGTCGGGATAATCTTCAAAAGCCGCACTGCCTTTTAATATGCCGCCCGGCTCAATTTTAATGTGCACATTGCTTTTAAAATAAAGCGTACCGGATAAAAAAACACCAACGGGAATAAGCACTTGTCCACCGTTTTTGCTACAGGAGTCAAATGCCCGCTGAATGGCTTTTGTGTTTACTGTTTTACCATCGGGTACAGCGCCGAAATCCTTCACGTTGTACACTTGTGCATAGCTTGCGCAACCAGCCAATATAAGAATTGCGAATAAGCCAATAAGAGCCTTCTTCATTGTTCTAATTTGAGATCATCTCACTACAACATTTGTCTTTACCGGAAGAACGGGACAACGCTATAGTTTTAATTTATAAATTTCACTTCCGGCCAACAGCAGGGCGCCAACGCCATACACATTGGAGCTTTCGTAACCAGCGCCAACGGGTTTGTCACCTACGTTTTGCACAAAGCCCAACTTGCCATCCGGGTGTAAGGCGCTTTTTATTGCCGCCCACGCCTTTTCTACTACGGGGAGGAATTTCTTCTTTGGCAATAGCTGATGGTTCATGCCCCAGCACAGCGCATAAGCATAAAAGCCGGTACCGCTTGTTTCCTTTTCAGGGAAGGATCCCGGGTCGAGCAGCGAAGCGTGCCAACTGCCATCGGGCTGCTGAAGGGAAGCGATCCGCGCCGCCATTTCCTTAAATTGTCTTTCGTACCTTTTTCGGTTCTTAAAGTTCTTAGGCATGTTGTCCATCATTCGCACCAATCCACCCATAACCCATCCGTTGCCGCGTGACCAAAAGACTTTTCGGCCATTTTTTTCTCTCTGGTCAAAAAAACGGCTATCGCGATAAAACAGCCGCTCTTCTTTGTCATACAGGTAGGCCGATGTTTTCCACCACAATGAGTCTGCTTTTTTTATATACCGCAAATCACCCACGGCGGTAGATAGATAGGCCAGTGCCGGTGGCCCCATAAACAAGGCATCGCACCAGGCCCATTCGCGGTGATTGATATTGGGCACTACGGCAAGCGACTCGCTGAAGGCATGCTCCACAATGGTATCGGCCAATGCCCGCCACCGGGCAATCATCTTTGGTTCGCTGTAATCCATATACAATTGGGTATACATCTGCGCCACACAATAGTCATCGGCGAACAATCGAATCTTGCCCGTGTTCCAGTTATTGTCTTCACCGATGCCGTACAGGAAATCGCGATATGGTTGCTTTTCGGTATCAGTATGCATCAGGGCCACGATTCCGGTGTACAAAGCGCCGTTTTCCCATTCCGTTTTACTTTTTAAAACCCGGCCTTCGGCAAATTCATTCATTTGCCAGCGGGCAACTTTCCGCATCAGGGAAAGAACGGAATCGCGCCGGAGCAGAGATAGATCCTGCGTTTTTGCCAGGAGCGCCGCCCAACAAAGCATCGCCGTCACTACAGTTCTTTTTATCATAATTTCTTTTTTAGATCATATCGATCGCCTCACTTATCAATCACCTCACTTTTTGATGAAATGCTTATTTATGACCTTGCCGTTTACCAGCACCATGTGCAACGAGTAGTACCCGGCCGGGAGCGATCTTATATTTACATTTTTCCCTTTCGATTGAAGCACAAGATTACCGGCAGCGTTGTATACCTGTAGAAGCGCCGGGCTGTTTAAGCCTTTGACGACAACATTGTTTGTGGCCGGATTAGGATATAAGGAAAGCGTGTTATCTTCCGCCGCACTTTGTCCCAACACCTCTCCCACTGCCCCGCTGTTGATCTGATAAAAACCCGACACCGTCTTCCCGGTTAAATCACCGGTGGGAAAAGTTATGTTGATAGTTGTTACCCCGTTTGCATAAACAGCGTTCGGGCCGCTCAGGTCTTTATTGACTTTTATTGCCACGCTGCTTTGGCTATACAGCGGATCGGCAACGGAAATCTTATAGTTGCCCGAATATTTGTGAATGTATACCAAAGCCATTTTATCAACGGTAATGGTCAGGCCATCACCCATATCAACCGTTCCGGGATCGTGAAAAACGACCGCGTAATTCTTTAATGTACTGTTTCGTATGGCCTGGATGGTCGCGTCGTTCTGCACCAACACAAACCCGTGATTGGCAACCGTCGACTGAAAGGCCGGTAAGGTCTTGTCGGGCATAACGATGTAGTAATAACTCCGGTTTGCCGGCGTAGCGCTGTGGTTGAACCAAATGCTAAAAATGTTCTGGGTATAGGTTGTGGTGTCTGTAGCCGTTGTGTTAATGTCCGTCCACTTACCCGATTGGGGTTTTGCTTCCAGGGTCATGTAGCCGCCATTGGGGAAAAGATAGCCGACGTTGTTGTGGTGGATCCACTGAAGATCGTTGAACGCTTGCGAAGAACCGGTGAAAGCCTGCGTTGTAACGCCGTTGTTAATGGTAACGGAGCCCGAAAGATAGCATTGGTTCACCGATGTTGCAATGGTATTGCTTTTTGTTGCCTTTATTCCGATGCCGAGGCAAACCATGGCATCACCCATAAAAAAATAAGCTTTCCTGGCCTGAACGGCGTTATAGTCCTGCTCAAAAGCGATTGCGCCGCCGTTTACATTGTCCGACACGCCGCCGCCAAACGCATTCGAACCAAACAGATAGCCAGAAAGATGGGTTGCCGCCTGGTTTAACTCGGCAGTGGTTCCGGGAATTCGTGTCCAGTCCCACATGGGATAGATACCCGTGTATTCGTTTCCATAGGTCATGATGTTGGTGGCGCCAAGCGGCAGGTTATAGCCTTTGACGTTTTCTCCGTTAAGCATTTCCGTACCACAGGAACGTTGCGAAATAATTTTTGAAGACAGGTAGTAATTCGGGCCATGATAAGTCATGATATCCGATTTCCAGAAATGGTTGTTTCCCACATAGCCGGCCGGGAAAGCGGCTCCCCCAATGTGATCTTTATACGCCTGAAGCGCTGCCGCATCTCCGGGCTCAATGAGTATCATTTTGTCTAACGTGGACGTTGTCATATTGCCGGTGCCGTTAAGCCTGGAGATGTATCGTCCGGTTGTACCCCAGTCTGTTGCCTGGCGGTAACCTAATACCTGGTTTCCTCCCAGCGTCGCATTAACGAGCGTTTGCTGCCGTTGGGTTGTAAACACATCGCTGAACGTTGTGCTTCGTGACAGGTAAATAAAATCGGCGAGATCGGCCAGCATAGAAGCACCGTAGCCACCGGAATACAACTGATCGTATTGTGCCGAATCGTGTACATGAATGCTGTTGTCTGATTTGATGCCCTCGGGGCCTGCAGTCGTTTTCACATCCAGCGTGGTTGCCATGTTGAAAAAGCCCGTATTGACAATAGAGAACCTATCCTCGGTACAACCTTTATAAATGGCGATAGTAGCTGCCCAGGAGCGGTTTTTTGCTTCATAGGATGTATAACCTGAGCGGTCTACCAAATAGGAAGCGTACCGCAGCAGCGAATCGTGGTTGATGACACCCTTCATCATAATGAGCGTTACCATATAGTCAAGCGGAGCGCCGATCTCCCGTACGTACCAGTTGGTAGAAGAGGGATTGCGGTAAAAATAATATTGTAAGCCAAGTTGAATTTTATCGCGTAAGCTCATATCGTGATACAACGGATTCGTGGGATTGGAATACGCATAGGAAAACGTTTTCAGGCGACTCAGGTGTTTGTAGGGGCTCCAGGACGCCGTGCCAGAGACATCGTCATAATTAATGCTTGCCCAGTGGCCATCCGGTTGCATAGACAGCATCCAACCAGCAACGTTACTTTGTGCCGTGGCATCGAGAACAATCGAATTATAGTTGCTTTGAAGCCTTGCAGTGATAGTATCGATGCTTACTTGCTGCACAGGCGTGTTAGGCGCTGGTCCGTAAACACTGAAATCAGCAATGCGATAACCGGCCGGATTGGCGCGGCCTCTCCCGTTGAATTTTATGTACCGGTAATTGCCAGACAGATCTGCAATAGTATCGGTACTTGCGGATGTGTTGGACGAAATGGTTTTAAGGCTGGTCCATGTGGTAGCATTGTTCGAAACCTGCACATCGAACACGGTTGCATACCGCCCGTCGGCCCATTGTATGGTGACGTAGTCGATGTCATAGCCAGCGCCCAAATCAACATAGATCCATTGGTTGTAGCCGGAACCGGAGGAAGACCATTTGGTGGCCGGATCGGCGTCCATTGCATTCGAGGCAGGATAGCTGGCGCTTTCGACAGAGGAGGCAGTGGCCGCTTTACCTTGCGAAAGCTTTATTTGTGCAGCGGCCGGCTGAAAGGAAATCAGCGCAAGCAATGTGCAGTACAGGAAAAAAAAGAGCGTAAATTTTTTATTTTTCATATGGCTGTTTTATTTTTTAATAATGGCAGCAATGTCATATCGGTTTTTACTGATGTAGGTTTTTATATGTTTTGGAGTACGATTGTCCGGCGGTGTCTCCTGGTGGAAAAGCAATGTGGAGGTTTGTGTAAGCTCCGTTAACAGTAGCCTCTTCCCCCTTCAGTGGTTTATTGATGGTGAGCGTGAGATCTTTTTGTGTGTAAAGCGGGTCGGATACCGTAATGTAATAAGCGTCGTTTGTTTGTTGCAGCAGCACCATCACCGGTTTATCTGCCCGCAATTGCAGACCGTCTGGCAGAACAACAACAGCAGGTTGATAAAAAACAACGGCGTTGAGTTTTCCTGTTCCGCTGCTGACTGCCTGTACCGTGGTGTCGTTCCGAACAATCACAGGCGTTGATTTAGCCACTCGCTTTTTGAAGTTGGTGAGTGACGTATTGGGTACTACCAGGTAAGCATATTGGCTGTTAGCCGGTTGGCTACCGTGCTCAATCCATACACTAAATACCGGCTGCTGCAATCGCATGGCGCTACCGCCCTCATTGATCTCCCGCCAGGAACCGGACTGAGGTTCCTGCTTTACGCACACAGTTTGTTGTGCAGGGAAGATATAGCCAACACCGTCATGATACAACCAGCGGAGGTGATTGAATGAAGCCTTGCCTGGAGATAGGGTTTGGCCTGCGTTGTCTTCTGCAGCGATTACAGCGCCGCTGAGGAAACATTGGTTAACGGCCGTTGTGATAGGATCTTTTCGCGTTGACGAAATACCAGCACCGAGACACAACATTTCATCGTTTAAAAAGAAGTAGGCTTTTTTTGCGCGGATGCCTCTATAATTCCCATCAAATGCCATAACGCCTGCCTTCGCGTTGCTTACACCGCCGCCGAAATCATTGGCGCCATACAAATAGCTCACCAAAGACGTGGAATCGCCGTTCGTGCCGGCCGTTGTTCCCGGCACCTTCGTCCAGTCCCAGACCGGAAAAATGTTTTGATACTCATTTCCGTGGATTAAAATATTGGTGGCGCCAAGCGGCAGGTAATATCCTTTACCGTTTTCACCGTTCAACGATTCGGTACCGAGTGTTCGTTTGGAAATAATCTTCGCCGATAAGTAATAACCTGCACCGTGCTGCGTCATGATGTCCGCTTTCCAAAAATGTTTGTTGCCCTGATAACGGGAGGGGTAAGCTGCACCGCTTACGTGCGCTTTCCAGGCCTGGTAATCCGCAGCATGCGGCGGGTCAAGGATGACCATTTTATCTAACAGTTTACCCGAAATATTTTCGGTGTGACCGGGTCTTGAAATACCGCGCCCTGTGGTGCCAAAGTCAATAGTTCCCCGATACCCAAACAATTGCGTACCGTTCAGCAGCAGGTTTACCAACAACGCTTTTTGTTGTGGTGTAAATACGGCGGCGAACGACGTTCCCTGTGCCAGCAGCATAAACGTGGCTACGTCGTCTAAAAAAGAAAGCCCGTAACCGCCTGAGTACAATTGTTCATGGTGCTGGTGAACGCTGTAATCCGCTTTAATGCCTTCTATCCCTTGTTCAGGAACCACCACAAGCGTAGACGCAAAAGAGGTAAACCCTTTTTGAACCAGCGCCGCATTGTTTTCGATGCAACCCTTGTGAATGGTGATGGAAGAAACCCAGGTACGGTTCTTGAAGCGATGCCGTTCGTTGCCGGTTTCGTCTTTTAAAAGCGATGAAAACATAAGCAGTTTATCCGGTTGTATTTTCCCTTTCAAAAGCAATAAAACAACCATATATTCCTGCGGTGCGCCGATCTGATTAAACCACCAGTTTTTGGCAACCGGCTTTTCAGAAAAATAATAATCCAGCCCGGCAATGATCTTATCGAAAAGCTGCTTGTCATTGTACCACTCCGTAGACGGTTTGCAATAAGCCAGCGCCATTGTATGCAGTCGTTCCAAATGCGTAACGGGGTCCCAGTGGGTTAAACTCCTGTCAACAAAAGAAAGGTCCGGCCAATTTCCGCCTGCTTGCAAAGCGGCCGCATACCGCTGCACCTGTACCACATCAACAGTGTCTTTTAAGTAAATGGCCAATAACCTTTGGGTGACCGTATCTATCGCTTCCTGATGGCGGTTATCCGCGTGGTTGTATCCGTGGCAAAAAACAGCGGACGACAGGAACCAGGCAACTAATATGGAAACTTTCAGCATGTTAAGAAAAATTTTATTTACTGGTATCCCTCGTTTTGCGGGAAGGCTGTTGCGCCGCCTTCGGTGCGGTCTATCTGCTGCTGGGGAATGGGACGTAGCACATGGTAAGGCTTAATGCCCGCGGCGGCACCTGGGTTGTACAGCTTCACCCGTTCCAGCAATTTATTGGTACGCACAAGGTCAAACCAACGCATGTACTCACCCGACAGTTCCCTTGCACGTTCGTCGAGAATAAAATCCAGGTTCATCTGCGCAACCGTCACTTCCATCGCAGTTTGGTTGGCCGCCGTAATGGCTGCGGTACCGCCGGTCTTAGCCGCTCTTCTTCTAACAGCATTTACATATGGCAGCGCCAGTTCAGGTTTGCCATCCATGATGTACGCTTCGGCCGCAATCAGGTAGGTTTCAGCGAGCCGAAAAATGATAAAATCACGAGTGCCATCCTGGCTGTTTACATCGGTTCGGAGTGAGTCGTAAAATTTTGAATTGGTGGGATAAACCGAACCGTAATTGCCGCCGCCGTTTACGTTGCGCACAATTTTACTTTTTGGTATCAGGGTATAATTTTTTGCATTCCGCTCCGCATCAGTATACTCCCTGTCGCCAATAACGAAAGCCGTGTCGCGGAGCTTCATGGCCACCGTTTTATTGGGAACGATGTCCTTGTTGATAGCATAGGTACCTGCTTTATTACAAAGCCAAACGGTACGGAATGTTTTATCAAAGCGGGCGTCGTAGGTTTTGTTGTAAAGAGAGGTCATCCATTCCGTGGGCCTGAAGTGGGCAAAGGGCCGTCCGTTTGCCAGGTCGCGTACCATGCCGCTTTGCGTGGTGTAGTCCGCTAAAAAAAGCATGTGACTTCGTTGTCCGCCGGTATTGTTGAGGGGGTCGATGCTGTATTGTGCCGAGAGTAACACCTCTGCATTTTTTTCGCCAGGGCCCTGCACGAATACTGATGCAAAATCCGGTAAGAGCTGCGGGCCCGGGGTACTGATGACCTCGGTGGCCAATTGTGCTGCTTTTGCGTAATCGCCCGTTTGTTTAGCGGCGCCGCCGGCTCTTGTCAGGTAAACTTTTGCCAGCAAATGTTTGGCTGCCGGCAATGTGATCCGCCCCCAATCCGGCGAGGTTTGCGGCAGGTTAGCCACGGCAGCGGTCAGGTCATCAATGATTACCTTGTATACACTATCAATGGGTGAACGGGTGGCAACGCGCGACGTACCCGAGGTCTGCTGAAGCGTGATATACACGGGCCCGTACAGTTGAACCAGGATAAAGTAAGCGTGCGCTCTTAAAAAAAGCGTCTCGCCAAGCCTCGCCTTTTTTAATGTAGCGTCCAGATCAACGTTTGGCGCCCGGTTAATAACAGCGTTGCAGGCGTTAATGGCAGCATACATGGTATTCCAGGGACCAAGAATGACGGCACTTGCAGGGTTGATGTCGTTGTTATAGGTGTCGAAGCCGATCTCACTGGCGCCGTAGGTGTATTCATCCGTTCCCAGCACGGTAAGCCAACCCGGGTTGGTTTGTCCATACCAGCTGCGCAATGAGTTATAGCACCCGTTTACACCTTCCTGCCAGCCGGCGGCCGTATTCAGGTAGTCGTCTGAGATCTGGGAACGAACGTCTTCCTTCAACACTTTTTTACACGAAAGCTGAAGGAGGGATAAACTGATTATGGAGAATACAATCGCTCTTTTCATGATTGCGTTGATTAGAAGTTCACATTTAAGCCCAATAAAAAATTCACATAAGCGGGAACGTCCGTAATCTCAGGATCAATGCCCTTGTTCTTCTGAACGTAGGAAGAGAAAATAAAGGGATTAGTAACGTTTAGGTAAATGCGCACGCCCTGGATCTTAATAGTTTTCAATAGATCCTCCGGAACTGTATAGCCAACGTTCACGTTTCGGATGCGGACAAACGAACCATCAAAATATTGCAGTGTGGACAGGTATAAATTACCCGTTAAACGCGGCTTTGGATAAGCGTTGGTTGGATTGGTTGGCCTCCAGTAATCTACATCCAAACCATTGTAGCGGCCGGCAAGCGTTAGCGTGTTGCTGCCGCCCGTGCCATGCAGCGGGCTTATAATCATGTATCCGGAACTGGCAACCATAAAGATGCCGAGATCAAAATTCTTATATGTGAACCGGTTGTTCAACCCTGCGGTGAGGGGTGGCCTGGTTTTGCCCAGAACCTTCCGATCATCAGGTGTAATTTTGCCATCATCGGTTTGGTCTTTTACTTTAATCATACCGGGCTGTTGTCCAAAGGTGGCGGCGGCCGTTTTCTCATCTGTTTGCCAGATGCCGGTTTTCTCGTAATCGAAGATGGGGTTTAATGCCTGCCCTATGAACCGGAGGTTGCCCAAATCATCTATTTTCCCCTGCGATAATTCCAGTATTTCTTCATGGTTGTAAGCGAAGTTTACATCGGTAGTCCACTCAAAGCCGGTCTTGCGGCTACTCGCCCAATTTTTTGTTGACAGCGTAAACTCAATGCCTTTGTTCAACGTACTCCCAACGTTCCGAAGCGTCTGGTCGAAACCAGTTGTTCCCGGCAAGGCAAATCCGAGCAGCAGGTCTGTTGTTTTCTCGATGTAAACTTCCACTGAACCCGCAATACGATTTTGGAAAAACCCAAAATCAATACCGATGTTTGCTTTAGCGGTACGTTCCCATCGCAAGTCAGGATTCACAATGCTGCCGGGCAAACGTCCGGGTGCACGTGTACCGTTAAAATCATACACGGTGGTAGTTAAAATGCCTTGTGTTTGATAAGGATTAATACTCGTATTGCCTACCTGCCCATAGCTCAACCGCAATTTTAAATTGTTCAAAGAATGGAAGCTATTCAGGAATTTTTCATCGCCGATATTCCAGGCAAACGCTCCGGAAGGAAAGAAGCCCCATTTGTGTCCGGGTGCAAAACGCGAGGAGCCGTCTGCACGGCCGGTGAGTGTGAGCAGAAAGCGTCCGTCAAAGCCATAATTGATCCTTGCCATGTAAGATTCAAGACTCCATTTAGCATAGCTGCTACCGTAAGCATTGTTTACGCCCAGACCCAGGTTGTACAATTGCACCGACTCAACCGGCAAGTCGCGAACGCCCACGTTGCTGGCCTCTGTCGTTTGTTCCTGAACGCTGTACAGCCCGGTAAAGTTTACTTTGTGTTTTTTGGCAATCAGTTTATCGTAGGTTATCAGATTTTCCCATGTCCACGAGGTGAGGAAATTTTCACTATTAGAGGCCGTGGCCGTAGCGCCCCTATTGGCCGTGGTAAGCGCCCCGTTAAAACGTCCGTAACGGGAATTTGTAAGATCGGGCCCAAAATTTAAGCGGTACTTAAGCCCACTGGCAATCTCCGCTTCGCCATACAGTGTACCCAATAACCGTAAGCGCTTTTCTTTGTCCACCACGGCGCCGGGTTCATAGTTGGTCAGTACGTTCCACATCAGGCCGTCGGGGAAATTGGGTTGTGGGTCTAAGGTGCCGTCGGATCTGTACGGATTTCCGAGCGGCGCTTCAGTGGTTGCGTAGTAGTAAGATCCACTGTTTTGCCCATCGGTGATGCTGTAGCTGCTCAACATTGAAATACCGGCTTTTATCCGTTTGCTCACCGCCTGGTCAAGATTCACCCGCATATTATAGCGGGTATAGTTCTGCGTTTTGAAATAACCTTTATCGTCATAAAGCCCCAGCGTAAGATTGTAGCGCGTTCCGTTGCTGCCGCCACGGATGCTTACATCATGGTTTTGGGTGAGGCCGTCCTGCACGACCAGTTTTGTCCAATTGGTATTGTTACCGGCGGCTATTCTTTCGAGTTCCTGTTGGGAAAAAATATTCGGGTCGGGTGGAATGGTTCCGTCAGCCAGCCGGTTGGCCTCGCGTCGTAAAGCAATATACTGCTGCGCATCCATTACATCGGCCTGTCGCGTTACTTTAGTTACACCCAGGTAGGCGTTGTAGCTAACATTCACCCGTCCTTCACGGCCTCTTTTCGTTGTGATGATGACAACGCCGTTCGCCCCTCTTGCACCATAGATAGCAGTTGCGGAAGCATCCTTTAAAATGTCCATTGATTCGATATCGTTGGGATTGATGTCGGACAGGCCATTTTCAACCGGTGTGCCATCAATGACGTACAGCTGATCGTTTCCGGAGTTGATGGACCGCGTGCCCCGGATCCGTATGGTGGGTTGTGCACCCGGGCGGTTAGATGTCTGCGTAACGTATACTCCTGCTACCCTTCCCTGCAACAGTTGCTGCGTGTTGGTAACCGGAGCTTCCCGCAACGTTTTTTCGCTAAGGGATGACACCGCACCGGTAATGTCTTTTCGCTTTTGCGCACCGTAACCCACTACCACAACCGCATTTAACGAGGCATCCAGGGGTTTAAGGCTTACGTTGAACTGCCTTCTTTCGTCAACGACGATTTCCTGGGATTGATAGCCTACAAAACTGAAGACAAGCGTGGCGCCCGGACGCACTGTTATCGCAAACTCACCCTTATTGTTTACAACCGAAGCGCCTTCACCATCTTTTACCCCGATCGTTACACCTGCAAGTGGATCACCCGTCTCGTTTTTTACGGTTCCTGAGATGGCGACCGGCAAAACGCTGACGTTGTTTGTAGGCGACATACTGGCTTTGGGGGTTGATCTTTCTTTTATCGTTATGATCTTGTTTCCAATGATCTCATAGGTGAGCGGCTGGTTTTGAAAAATTACATCCAACACTTGTTCCAGCGAAGCGTTGCTAATGGAAACGGTTACAGGTTTGCTTATCTGCAGTAAGCTGTCTGAGTAAAAGACAGTATAACCGCTTTGCTTCTTAATATTGTCCAGCACTTTTTTCAACGAGGCATTGCTTTCCCTTATAGTGATAGGTTGTGCCTGTTGCGCAAGGCCGTGCAGGTTGGCGAACAGCCCTAACACAAGCAGTGTCAAAAAAACAGGGATGTTGTTATACGGTAAATGGCCGCTTTTTTTCCCACAGGCAGATCTGCTACCCGGGAGAGGTATTTGGCAAACAATCAATTTCATCAAGCAGTTTTTAAAAGTAAAAAGGTGAGAACGGTAACTATCATGAGCGACCGGCTTCATTATATAGTCATTCAACAAAGCCTGATCCCTACATAAGGGGATAATTTTTTTGGGAGGAGTTTCATCCCAGGCATTCACGCCGCGGGCTTTCGTTGCGTTGTTGCATAAGGAGCTGCTTTCCTCAAGGTTCGAGGACAAGCCGTTTGTTCGCAGCGTTCAGCGTTGCTTTTATTTTGTTTACCTCCAGCAGCGTTACAATCTCTGAGAGGTTTGCCGTTCGCGGAATATCGCCGGTGAACGTTCGGTGGGGCATCGGTCCTTTGTACTCAACGGTTATGTCGTACCATCGTTCAAGGCTTCGCATCAATGTCTCGATATCGGCGCCATTAAAAACCTGCCTGCCGTTTTTCCAGGCCGTTGCAGATTCGGTATCGGCATCAGGTATGAATTTCAGCCGGTCGCCGGGAAATAACTGGCTTTGCTGACCGGGTTTCAATAAAAGTTCATTACGCCCTTTTATAAATTTCACCGAGCCTTCGAGTAAAGTCGTCTGTAAACTGGGTTCATTCGTATAGGCCATGATGTTGAAGTGCGTTCCCAAAACCTGAACGGCGGCATCGTTCACGTGAACGATAAAAGGTTTTGACGCATCTTTCGCCACTTCGCAGTATACTTCTCCGGTTACGTCAATTTCCCGGGTTCTGCCATTAAAAGCGGTAGGAAATTTCACTGAACTTTCTGCATTCATCCAAATGACTGTTCCATCGGAGAGTATCAATTGCTGTTGCCGCGCTCTCGGTGTTGAGAGTGTATTGTAGCCAATAGTACCGGGTGCCCAGTTTGTCGCATGTGCAAAACTTATGGTTCCGTTTATTTTCATGACGTTGTTTCCGGCATCATTCAACAACCGTCCGTTTTTAGCCGTATCCAGTACAATCACATTCCCGTTGGCAAGCGTAAGCATCGCCCCATTCGAGCCCGGTTGGATGTCGTTTACAGGCGTTTTTACAGGTGTTGCAGCAACCGGATTGGGGACAGGTTTGTTTTGCACCAACTTGTAGGCTCCCAGCACCACGATCAATATAGCCGCCGCTGCCGCTACACCGCGCAAAACTTTTGTTCGAAGCGGAACAATCCTGCCCCGCTTTTCCATGATGAGCGCCAGCAATTTTTTCCGGTGTTCCTCCCGGTCAGCCGCCCATTCAAAAGGCACTTCCACTTTATCGTCTGCAGACAAGCTGTTGTACCAATCGGCATACTCCTTCTCTTCCCCGGGTGTGATGGTTCCATTCAGCCATTTTTCAGCCAGTATTGCATATCGGTCATTTGAATTGTTCGCTGCAGCCATAACGTCTTACTTATAAAAAAGTCAACCAGGAGATACAAAACCCTATATCCATTGCAAAATATATTTACGGAGACTGCCAGCAACTCCGGCCAGATCAAAGAAAAATAGAAAACAAAAGGGAAAACAATTGATTGATGGCCGAACGCAATGCCTTCATGGCTCTTGCCAGGTTTGCTTCAACCGCTTTTTCTGAAATATTCAACCGATCGGCAATTTGCTTCTGTGAAAGTCCCGTTTCATTCTTTAGCTCATAGGTGATGCGGCATCGTTCCGGAAGTTTCGATACCAACGCTGAGAGTCGCTGCCGCAGTTCCTGGAACTGCACCCATTCTTCCGTTGTGTTACGCTGTAGATTGGCGATTGACCCGGCTTCTTTTAAATGCTTTTCCGTTCGCATTAGCCTAACTTGTGCGTTAATGACTTTATATTTCATGCTAACGGCCAGGTAGCTTTCGAGACTGCCGGTTATGTTCAACTCTGCCCGCCGGTTCCAAAGGTCTAAAAAAATATCCTGCACCAATTCCTCCGCAACGGCAAGGCTGCGCAGTTTTATACTGCCTAAAAACAATAACTTCTCCCAATAACGGTTGTAGATCTCGGTAAAGGCTTTTTCATCACCTTTTGATAGCAAAGGCAAGAGTTCGGAATCACTAATATTGTAGCTGCGCTGGGGCATTGGTCACATGGCAAACGTTGGGTAAATATATAAAATCCCCGCAATTGGTGAACCAATTAGTAAATTTCTGGATTTATACCCGTTCTTCTCGTATTTATCTAGACAAAAAATTTCCCGGAAGCCGTAAGCCTTCTTCACCCGACACGACTTTTTGCATAACCTTTTGAAGCCCTTTGGGAATCAGGTCGATTTCCGTCTGAGTAAGCTGTTGTAGCAGCTCAATGAATTCATCTTCGTCATCATAGTATCCGAACTGCAATACCCATCTGTTATCAGATAGAAACCGGAGTGCCATCTCCTTGTCCTCTTCATAAACATGCACTTTTATTACAGCCCACTGTTCTTCTCCCTCATCCTCAAAGTAAACATCTACGGTATCTTTACTCAATACTTCTGTCACGATCTTCTCCACCAGGGAGCCAGGATGCTTTTTTAACAGTTCTTCGTATGTCATGTTTTTTGCCAAAGTTGTTACAAAGATAATGAGTACCGGGATTCGCTCATTTTAAACTTTAAACCAAATGTTCACTTAGTAATTTGTATTTAACTTGTGCATGGGCTGAGCTTTGGCGCCCGACAGAAACTAATTCAAAACCAACAATTGAAAATAGTGCTTATGACAAAAAATCACGCAAAACTGATTTCACTAAAAACTGCTGCCCTGATATCTGGATCATGTTTACTACTAATGGTTATTGCGGCTCCTATTGCGGAAATGTATGCATATCCAAAACTTGTTAACCGTGGAAGTTTAAGCGATACTATTATCCACCTTTCAAATAACCGGGGATTATTCAACCTCGTCATTCTTGGCTATCTGCTTACATTTATTTTAGATATTGTTGTTTCCTGGTCATTATACGTGTACTTAAAACCAGTAAATCGAGACGTCTCTCTATTGACCGCTTTGTTTAGGATTGTTTACTCAATCATTGCGCTTGTCGCTTTGTTAAATCTTGTTAGCGTCTATCGGATTGTGTATGGGTCTACAGTTTTCGTTTTTGATGGTCACGACAAAGATTTGCAGATTGCTCATTATGTGAATGCCTTTAAATCGCAATGGTACTTCGGGTTAGTATTTTTTAGCTTGCATCTCGTTCTTCTTGGAATTTTAGTGATAAAGTCTTCCTATGTGCCTAAACTATTAGGGGTATTATTAATTATTACAGGAATAGGATATTCTCTTACCACTTTCAAGCCCTTTTTATTTCCAAACACTAATATTGACTTTGCTTCTTTTACCTTCTATGGTGAGATTATCTTTATGCTATGGCTTTTGATAAAAGGATGGAGGATGAAAGGTATTGATAGTGGATATTGACAACGCACAACACCTAACTCATTCCAGATTGATAAACGACTTATTGTTCGTTAATCGGATATGATAAAAATGGTTTTTTTCGGGTCACAACAGCTTAAACCTTCATAACAGTTATAATTTTAAAGGCGAAAATTTGATAATTTAAAACATAAAGGAATAAGTCCAATTGCAACTGCGATAAAAATTGCTACACGAATGTAGTTGAGTGTTTGCCAAAGAGACGTTTTATTGACTAAGTCTTTTACCGAGGAATGTGATTCAACTATTTTCTGGAAATTTATAATGTTTGGTGCAAAAAAAGCAAGGGTCCAAACTCTCACTCCAAAGTGAATGGCGAACAAAATCAGCAACCAGTTTCTGGCAAAGTCAATTCGCCAACAAAATATGATCGCAAGTATGAAAGTAATCTCATGTAATGAATGAAAAATTATCCAAAAATTTTTCAAACTTGCTCCACGTCCTTCCAATAATAGCTTGAAATTAACAGGTGGGGAATCTATCCATTTAGGGACGAATACAAGGGTTTCAAAAATTTGCGCCCCGTTCATAAGAAAATAGATAAGTGTTGTGATATAAAGCCATAACTCGGCTCTCCAAAGGTAACTTGCTGTTATATTATCCATTTGTGTTTTACATTAATTGAAAGAATCTTATTCAAAAGGAGATATTAATCATTTAATAACATTTCATCGCATTCGTCATATTTTCATTATTAAAATAACTTTTTCGATGTAAATGTATCCAAAAA